>JALRFT010000215.1 GCA_023261915.1 Acidimicrobiales bacterium
ACCGTCCGCACCGGAAATCCGGCCGGTCTGGCGGTGAGCGCCAATGGTCGGCTGCTGGACCACCCCCGCCTACCCGGCCAGCCCCTCACCCTGGCCGTGGGCTGACTCCAAAGGTCTTCAGGAGGCTCGGGCCTCTCGAGGCACCACGGTCAGACCGGAGAAGCACATCTCATCGACGGTTCCCTCCGACCACGTGATGTATCGGGGTTCGGGAACCTTCAGGTGCGCCCGATCCCACGTGCACTCAACGAGAATCTTGTCCCCCCGATTGAGTTCGACAGGTTCCGCGAACTCGTATCCGATCTGCCAAGCGAAGTCCCACACCGGAATGTCGAGGAGAACCTTCGCCTGCGGTGTTCCCGGATTCAACGTCATCCGGAACGTCTCCCCGAGTTCATGGGTGTGGCCGAAGACGAAGAGTGCCGTCTGATCTCTTCGAACCGTGTGGACGCAACTCGCGCCCGTTCGACCATCGGTGTCGGCCGACAGCACGGCAATGTCGGCCCCGCATTGGCGGGCGAGACCGTTGGGGATGAATGACGGACCGACACCGAATCGGGTGGCGATGTCCGCAAGCGCCGCGTTCCGATCACACAAGGGCCCCTCTTCCAAACCGGCCCGACACGGCAGCTCGGCGGGCGCCAACATGATCCAGTTGGTGACCTCGAGCGGATCAACCCCTTCGGGCATCAGCTCGACCTTCAGCTGGGAGAGGTCGGGTGGCGCGCTGTGGGCGAAGTGATAGTGCACCTGTAGGACGATCTGGTCACCCGGATCGAGTTTGAGGCCTGTCCCCTCGGGAAAGCGTGTCTCAAACTGTCCCGGTGCCCACGCCAGGAACTGGTTGGCCATGCCTCCCGCTACGCCCCCGCCGGTGACGTCAAGACATGACCACCCCGGACCGGGATCGGCCGCATCTCGAGCAGCAAGCGCGTCACGGCCGCCGGCCGTGATCTTGGTGCCGATGGCATGGTGCACGATCTCGGTCTGGTCGGCCACGAACTCAAAGGCGGACATCCAGCGAGTGGATGTGAGCTTTGGATCGAGGGCGAAGCACCGGTAGTCGTCGCGGATAGCTGTCGACCCGACGTAGGGCTCACCGGCGGTCAGGGTGAGATCGGCACGAACAGGGGTGATGGCCGGCGGCGGCGCCACGATCGGCGTGGACGGGTCCACATCGAGTTCCGCACCCGCTTCGGCCCAAGCCACGACAGCGTCGATCTGATCTTGCGACAGCGACCGGTCGTGCTTGAAGGCTGCGCTCTGATCCGACGCCGGCCACGGTGGCATGAAACGTGTGGTGGTGACGAGCGACAGGCCCGAGGCCACGTCAACGGCATCTTGGGCAGTGTTGAGTTGCCAGACCTTCGATCCGACTCCACCATCGTTGTGACAACCAGCACAGGAGCTCGTCAACGTCGGCAGGACGGCGTCACGGAATGACGGACCCCCGCCCGTCGCTACCTGGTCAGCGACAGCCGCCCGGGTGGTGGTCGGGATCTCCTCGGTCGTGGGGTCGACGAATACGATGTCGAAGTTCAACGTCACCTCATCGCCCGTCTTGACGAAACCCAGCAACTCGATCGGGCCGATCTCGAAATCCGACATCTTCACAACGGTGGACGCCTGAAGTCGGAGCTCGTCCCCCGATCGGGTTGCTGAACCCGACAGCGTGGCCGACCGAGTGAGTTCCTTCACGGTCAGCTCACCGGGAATCGTGAGGTCATAACTTGCCCCGTCCTCAACACTCACCGGCAACCCCTCAACCGATGTCGGAGCAAACCGGGCGAGGGGGTAGTCCCCCGATTCGAGGAAGTCGTGGCGCAACCTCCGGTCGCGCATCTCCTCATCCGACTCGAGTTGCTGCACGTTGACAACAATCTCGCCGAACTCGGACGCCTGGGCGTCAGCGCTGTTGAGAACGACGTCCCCGGCGATCCCCCGGGTCAAGCCGGTGGCGGTCTTGTCGAATCCCGCCAAGGTCTCCGACACCTCGTAGGTCACCGAGGACCGAGCCGGTTGCACCCGATAGAGGGTCTCGCCCGCTTCATCAGCAACGAGCTGTTGGGCGGTGGGCACCACGTAGAGCACGGGCAGGTCAGGGACGTTTACCTGGCCCCAGACGTACCAGCCACCCACGCCCAGAAGCGCAACAACCGTCACGGCGAGGCCACCCACCCATGGATGGTTGGCAATGAATGATCCTGCTCGACGCACGCTTCCCCCCGGAACCTGTTCGGATCACCAACACTAGGCGAGGTGACCGCGCCCCCAAGCACCGGGGACGGAATTCACCCACAGACTCAGCTGTCGGTCTGCAGTCGGTAGCGCTCGGGGTCGATGGTGAGAAAAAGCCCCTCGGCGCGCGCGAAGACTCCTTCAGGGCCTTCACCGCTCGCCTCAATCCACAACTTTCGACCGGCGCGGTCACGCACCCGGGCGGAGAACTTCAGTGGGACATGGAGGGGAGCAGGTCCGACGAAGTCAATGCTGAGATTGGCGGTGTAGGCCAACTCGCTGGAGAAGAACAGCACGAATCCCATGGTCTCGTCGATCAGTGCGGCCACGATCCCACCGTGTGCCCGGCGGGGCGCACCCTCAAACGCTGCTCCGAGCACCGTCGTACCAACCACCGAGTCACCAAAGCGCCGACATTCAAGACCGATACCGAGCGGGTTGGAAAGCCCGGATACGACCGAATCGCCGAACAGGTCCAACAGCCCCCCATCGGGGTCGACGTCGACAGCCTGGGGCAGTCGGGGCCCATCTCCTTGTGCATTCGCCGCCATCAGGTCGCTGAGTCGATCTCGAGGGGGAAGGCTCTCCGCGACGCTGACGAAACCCTCCGCAGCGGCGGTGATCTGCCGGGCGAGCTCGATCGTCGGACGATGCCTCATGAGAGCGTGGCCCAGGCGCTGCACCGCTTGGGCCATTTCAATGCGGGCCGCGCGTTCCTCAGGCGATTCGGGGATGCTCATCCCCGCGAACCTAACAGCGGCACTCACACCCTCCCGTGGCGCTGCTGGCGCTGAGACTCCGCTGATGGCGGCACCTATGGCAGAGTTCTCCAACTGCGCAGTGCCGTGCGTACTGCCGAGCCGCACCATGACCACATCAGACGAGACCTTCATCCCTCAAGGCCGCACCAGCAGTGTCAGGTCGACGCTGCGCTGGTTCGCGCCCTACCTCCGCGGGCAACGGACACTGATGGTCGGAGTGATGTTCGCCATCGTGGTTCTCCTTGCCGCCCAGACGCTTCTCCCCCTCGTCGTCGAGGAACTGCTCCACCACGGTTCGTGGGAGATGGGGCTCGGTGCGCTGCTGGTCGCCCTCGTCGTGATTCAACTCGTCAGTGCCCATCTCTCCCATCTCGGGGGCCACCACCTCGCCAACCTCGGCGGACACGCTCTACGTCAACGAGTCTTCGCCCGAACCCTCGCCAGTGACACGCTCCACCAGAGCCACATGGTGCGATCGTCGATCGTGTCCCGGCATACGAGCGACGTCGACCGGGTCGCCGAGGGTTTCGAGGCCACACTGATTTCCGGTGTACCGGGCGTCGCCCGGGTGGTGCTCTCGCTCGGCATGCTCATCGTGCTCGAGTGGAGAGCCGGCCTCGCCATGGCCGTGGCCGCCACCGCCTTCGCCATCTACCGGCGACAGCTCGGACATCACCTCCTACGCATCGACCGGGCACGTGCCGATGCGAGTAGCCGCACCGGTGCATCGGTGGACGAATCCATCACCGGTGCCCTCACCATTCGAGGCCTCCACCTCGAACCGTGGCAGCAGAAGCGGTTCTCGGCCCGGTCTCACCGCCTCGAGGAGGTCTCGGGTCACCAAGGTCGAGCCACAGCGTGGTTGTTCACCGGCGCCCACCTCACGGGGTTGGCCGGACTTGTGGTCGTCGTCGTTTTCGCCCTCATCGCTGGGGGCGAGAGTCTGGCTGCGGTCGCCGCGGCCATCCTTTACGTCGAGGGAGTTGTCCGAGGCCTCGAAGCCCTGCCTCCATGGATGCGCTCGGTGCAGATGGCCGCGGTGAGCGAGGTCCGCATCGACCAGATTCTTGATCTTGAGGATCGCACCACGGTGCCGGCACCCGGTTCAATGAGCATCGTTGCCACCCGCGGGTCGATCACACTTGACAGGCTGACCACGAACTCAGGGTCCGGGCTGTCGCTCAACGACACGACCCTCACCCTGCCTGCCGGCCAGATCATCGGGCTCGTGACGCCGGTGGGCAGTGAACCCGACACCCTTCTCGCCCTCATGGCCGGAGACAGCGATCCGCAGAGCGGTTGCATTCTCCTCGACGGTCTCGACGTTCGCATGCCGGGTGTGGGCGAGCGCATCGCCTTCGTCCCGACCGAGGCGACAGCATTCGACGCCAGCATCCTCGACCAGCTGCACGCGGTTGATCCGGATCTCGATGCCGCCCGCGCCCTTGCGCTACTCGACGAGGTGGGGCTTGGTCATCTCGCCGAGCTGCCAGCCGGTCTCAACACGGTGCTGGGTCACAGCGGCATGGACCTCACCCTGGCCGAACGGCAACGGTTCGCCCTCGCCGTTGCTCTGGCAGCCCAGCCTGACGTCCTGCTCATCGGGCCGATCCTTGCGCTGGCTGAATCGGAGACCGCCCTCCCCCTGATTGATCGTCTGCGCTCATCGACGGTGACCACGGTGGTTCTCGGGGTTCGCAGCGCTGACGTCGCCGATGCGGTCGACGCCATGATGTTCATTGAGGACGGCGACCTATCCCTTGACTCCCACCAATCGCTCTTGGCCTCCAATCACGCCTATACCGATCACTGGTTACAGCGTCTCACCCCCGGCGCCGTCGATCTCTCGGTACTTGGCATCGATGACAGTCGGGTCGGCGAGTTGCAGACCCGGCTCGTGACCGAAACCTATGCAGCAGGTGACCTCATCTACCGACAGGGCGAACCAGCCGACCGCATCGTGTTCACCGTGTCTGGACGAGTGGAAATCACCATCGACGGACCCGACGGGCCTCGCCGGGTTGCGATTCTCGGTCCGGGGAACCATTGCGGTGATCTCCGACTGCGGGCAGGCGAGCGACGGCCCGAGAGCGCCCGGGCATTGGACGACTGCGTGGTGCGGACGCTCAGTCGCGAAGCGATCTCAGCGGGGATGATGGGAATGCTCGAGCGCAGCCCGCTCGAGCGGCGCATTCTCGCCTCTGCCCTTCGGCACGGGTCGTTCACGATCGATCAGCTCCGCGAACGATTCCCCGAACTGACGTCACAAGACATCGATCACGCCCTGACACTGCTCACCGGCGACGGTGCGGTCCGATGCCAGGACGGCACCTACACCGTCGTCCACCGATCAAACGCCAAGGTCGGGGCGGCGTCGGTACTGGACCAGTTGAGCGACCTCTAACTCTCGTATCTCTCGCGGCAGACGTCCTCCGACGGGTTGACCCCGGCTGTTCGAGACTTCGCTCATCCGAGACCGCTTCCCTCAATGGGGAGCGCCATCTGCTCGATCGTGCGAAACACCCGACCACCAGTGGGAATTCCGCTGATGGCAACCCACCTCCTCTCCATGGGGCCGTGGAAGACACTCCCGATGGGCGATACGAGGTCACCGGTTCCATGTGCGGTGATAGTGTTTCGCCCTAGGGGAGCCCATCAACGACCTTGTATCCGTTGACACCAGCCGGTCCCCTGGCTCGGGAGGTGCGGTGCAGGGTCACCCAACTGATGGAGATGCGCGAGGGGACAGCTTGGCGGGAATTGCCAGCGACGCCGGCCTGCGCAACATCACCATTCTTGCGTGGCGCGACCTCGCTGATAGCGAAGCCGGTGGATCTGAGGTTCATGCCGATCGTGTTGCAACCGAGTGGGCGGACGCAGGCCTGAACGTCACGCTGCGATCTTCAGCGGCCCGCGGTTTCCCACGGAGAGAGCGGCGGCACGGCTACGAGGTCATCCGCCAATCAGGCCGGAACCTGGTGTTCCCCTCAGCAGTTCGAGACCAGCTCACCGGCCGGCTGGGACCCGCCGACGGCATTGTCGAGGTGTGGAACGGTGTTCCATGGCTGACGCCGCTGTGGTGGCGTGGACCCCGGGTCGTATTCATCCATCACGTCCACGTCGACATGTGGGAGTTGTCCCTTGGCCCGACCCTCGCCACCATTGGCCGCACCCTCGAACGACGCGCAGCTCCCCTCTACCGAGGGACGACGATCCTGACGCCGTCAGAGGGATCTCGTCAGCAGATCATGGAGTACCTCCGGCTCCCTGGCACCAAGGTCGAAGTGGTCCCACCGGGCGTCGACGCCGATTTCACACCGGGCGGATCCCGGGCAAGTGATCCCACCGTGCTTGCCGTCGGTCGGCTTGTCCCCCACAAACGAGTGGAGACACTGATCGAGCTGATGCCGGCTCTGCGACGCCAGGTCCCACGAGCACGTCTCGTCATTGTCGGGGAGGGATACCACCGGGTGGCGCTTGAAGAACTCGCTCAGAATCTCGGCGTCACCGAGGCCATCGAGTTCCGCCACGCGGTCCCCCGCCACGAGCTGGTGGACGCCTACCGACAGGCGTGGGTTGTCACCAGTGCCTCCATCGCCGAGGGGTGGGGCATGACCATCACCGAAGCAGCGGGGTGCGCCACACCCGCCGTGGTTACCCGTGTTGGTGGACACTCCGACGCGGTGGAAGATGGCGTGACGGGCCTGTTGGCCGACAATGCTGAGGATCTGCTTGCCCACCTCACCAGCGTGCTCACTGACGTTGACTTACGAAATCGTCTGGGAGAGGCCGCCCGTCTCCGGGCGGCAGCACTGTCGTGGTCGACGACGGCTCGACAGATCCTCGAGGCGCTCGCCCGCGATGCCAAGCAACGTCGTTGACTCCGCCAAGGACTCCCTACCCGGCGTGCTCGATGACGTCGAGGACCTCACCCACGAGTTCTGACACCGACTTGGACCCCCCAGCAAGGTGCAGTTCAGGCTCCACCGGCGCCTCGTAGGGATCATCGACACCGCTCAGTCCTGTGAGCTCCCCCGAGGCGGCGCGAGCGTAGAGGCCCTTGGGGTCACGTCGACGGCACTCATCCACCGCGGTGTCGACGAACACCTCAATGAATCCAAGCCCTGCTGCAGCATGGGCGCGCCGGACGCTGTCCCGCGCCTGGCGGTAGGGCGACACCAGTGCCACGATCGCCACCAGACCAGCATCGGCGAAGAACCTCGCCACCTCACCAACCCGTCGGACGTTCTCATCCCGATCAGCGGCCGAGAACCCCAGGTCGGCCGACAGCCCATGACGAAGGTTGTCACCGTCGAGAACGTAAGCCGCCCGGCCACCAGCGACGAGCCGCCGCTCAACTTCGACTGCGATCGTCGATTTCCCCGCTCCCGACAGACCCGTAAGCCACACCGTCATCCCCGCGCCTCCGGTCACTGCTGCGCGCTCGGCCTGACCTACCGCACTGTCGTGCCACACCACCGCCGGCGATGATTGTTTGGCGGGATCGGTCACGTTGTCGCCGTCGGTCCGATGATCATGCCTGCCCCCACGGTGGCGTTGGAGAACTCATCGATCATGATGAACGAGCCGGTCGTTCGATTGCGACGGTACTCATCGAACACGATGGGCTGGGCGAGCCGGAGCGCCACACGTCCGATCTCATTCATGGTCAGTGCCCGTGCCTCGGTGTCCCGATGAAGCGTGTTCACGTCGAGCCGATAGCGGAGTTCGCCAATCTGAGTCCGGGTGGAGCGTGTCGTGTGCTTGAGCGCCCACGTGGTGCCGGTAGCCAACGGCACCTCATCGGCAAACCAGCAGACCATGGCCTCCACCTCGGTCCCAACATGTGGACGGTTATGGAGCCGACACAACATGTCACCGCGACCAACATCGAGTTCGTCAGTGAGGGTCATGGCCACCGACATCGGGGGAAACGCCTCAGTAATCGGCCCCTCGGGCGTGTCGATCGACCGCACGGTTGTGGTTCGACCCGACGGCAACACGATCACCTCGTCCCCGACAGAGAACACACCTCCGGCAACTTGTCCGGCGTACCCTCGGTAGTCGGCGAGCTGTGGATCACTGCCACCACGCGGTCGGATCACGTACTGCACGGGGAACCGGGGATCGATGAGGTTGCGATCTGAGGCGATGAAGACTTCCTCAAGGTGGCTGAGAAGGGATGGGCCCTCGTACCACGGCATGTTCTCCGAACGGGACACCACGTTGTCGCCATAGAGGGCGGAAACCGGGATGAAGGTGACGTCACTGACCTCCAGCCGGGCTGCCCACCGGCGGAAGTCTTCCCGGACGGCATCAAAGGCCGCTCGGTCCCATCCCACGAGATCCATCTTGTTCACGGCGACGACGATGTGGGGGATGCGCAGCAACGACGCCAGGAACACGTGACGCCGGGACTGTTCCACCATGCCGTTGCGGGCGTCGACGAGAACGAGGGCTAGGTCCGCCGTTGAGGCACCGGTGACCATGTTGCGCGTGTACTGGGCATGGCCAGGCGTGTCGGCGAGGATGAACCGGCGGCGTGTGGTCGTGAAGTAGCGATAGGCAACGTCAATGGTGATGCCCTGGTCCCGCTCGGCTCGCAGACCATCGGTGATGAGGGCCAGATCGGTCACGGCGTCACCTCTGGCGGCACTGACGCGCTCCACGGACTCCAGTTGGTCGCTCATCAGCGCCTTGGAATCGAACAGCAGTCGCCCGATGAGGGTGCTCTTGCCGTCGTCGACCGATCCGGCGGTGGCCAACCGCATCAACTCCATTAGAAGTAGCCCTCCCGCTTGCGGTCCTCCATGCCAGTGTCGCTGATCCGATCGTCAGCTCGGGTGGCGCCACGCTCCGTCAACTGGGAACGCTCAATCTCAGCGATGACGGCGGCGGGCGTATCGGCAACCGACGCGATGGCACCAGTGCACGAGGCGTCACCAACCGTCCGGTAACGCACGCTCAACTCTTCGATCTCGTCACCGGGAGCCTCTTCGAGGGCCGGGTGGAGCGCCATCAACATGCCCGCCCGCCGCACAACCTGACGTCGGTGGGCGAAATACAACGACGGCACCCCGATGTCGCGCTCGGCGATGTATTGCCACACGTCGAGCTCAGTCCAGTTCGAAAGGGGGAACACCCGGACGTGTTCCCCGGGGTGATGGCGGGCGTTGTACAGAGCCCACAACTCGGGTCGCTGGGCCTGGGGGTTCCACTGGCCGAAGGCATCACGCAGCGAGAGCACCCGCTCTTTGGCCCGGGCCTTCTCCTCGTCGCGTCGGGCGCCACCAATCACGGCGTCGAAAACGTGGGCGCCGATGGCGTCGAGGAGCGTGACCGATTGCAGGCGGTTGCGGCCCCCACCCGGCAACTCGCGGACCCGACCGGCATCGATACTGTCCTGCACACGGGCGACGATGAGCTTGACCCCGAACTCCGACACCGTGCGGTCACGGAAGGCAATCACCTCATCGAAGTTGTGACCGGTATCGACATGCATGACAGGGAACGGGATGGGTGCGGGCCAAAAGGCCCGACGGGCCAGGTGCAGAACCACCACCGAGTCCTTGCCCCCGCTAAAGAGGAGGACCGGTCGCTCGAATTCGGCGGCGACCTCGCGAAGAATGAATACGGCTTCGGCCTCAAGAGTTTCGAGATTTGAGAGGTCGTAATCGCTGATCAAGGACGCTCCATCCCTCACATGGTCCGCTCGGCAGGCTCGGGAACCCAAGACTAGGGGAGCGACACCGAAGTCCCGAGGCTGCTTCCGACACCGCTTACCGGCACGCACCACATGAGGGGAATCACCGGGGGTTAGGGTCACAGGACCATGGAGGGGGATTTGGCGACAGCGCCGATCATGACGCCACGCCGGTGGCTCGTGGCCGCCGCCATCGGCCTGATGGTGGTGACCTTCGCCCAGCGCTTCGGCGAGATCATCTACCTCTTCCGGGTTGATCGCGTCCTTGACCCGCTTCGCATGGCAGCCCGCAACCTTGAACTGTGGAACCCCTGGTGGGACATGGGATCGGTGCAGGTTCAAACGGTGGGCTACTGGCTCCCTATCGACCTGACGTTCGGGGCTGGGGCACTGCTCGGGATCCCGACGTGGATCGTCGAACGACTCTTCGTCGGGGGTCTCTTCGTTATCGGAATGTGGGGATGCGTTCGCCTCGCTGACGCTCTGCGCATCGGGACCCCAGTAAGCCGACTCATCGCCGGGTTCGCTTACGTCCTCACCTCCGTCATCCTCACTCGAGTCGGCCAGCAGTCGGTATGGGGCATGGGCGCAGTGTTCGCCCCGTGGACCATCGTTCCCCTCGTCACCGGCGCCAACGGGGGTTCTCCTCGTCGCGCGGCAGCCCGCTCGGCAGTGGCGGTTGCACTTATGGGGGGCGCCAATGCGGCGGTGGTATTCGCAGTGCTCCCCGCTCCCCTGCTCTACCTGCTCACCCGCCAGAGGGGCCCACGGCGGGCGGCGCTTCTGCGGTGGTGGATACTCGCCGTCATCGCGGCCATGGCCGTGTGGCTCCCGGCGTTGTACTTCTTCGCCCGCTTCGGACCCAACATCCTTGACTACACCGAGACGGTCGCCACGACGGTCGGCCCGACGGGCCTGGTCGACGTCCTACGTGGCAGCGCCGACTGGCTGGGGCGAATCGCCTCGCCGACGGTTGCCCTTCCATCGGGAAACGTGCTCGCCACCCGGGCCATCCCCATCGTTGCCACGGTGGCCATTGCGGCGGTGGGACTCGGCGGTCTGGCTGCGCGGCACCTGCGCGAACGTCGGTTCCTCATCGGCCTACTGGTCCTCGGTGTGATGGCCGTCGGTGGAGCCAACGGAGGGATATTCGGTAGTCCGCTGACCGAGGTGTACCGGACACTGCTCGACGGCAGTCTCGGTGCATTCCGCAACGTCTACAAGTTCCAACCGCTCGTGACACTCCCCCTGGTTCTGGGCATCGCCCATGGCCTCTCGCTGATTACTGCTCCCCACCAGAGAACGGCGCGGTTCCGCAACGAGCTTGTCGTACCAGTACTCGCCGCTGTGGTCATCGCCGCGGCGGCAATGCCGCTGTGGACCAACACACTGACCCGTGGACCCGGTTTCGACGAGGTGCCACCGGCGTGGGAGGAGGCCCGCCAATGGCTGTCGGAACGCGATGATCAAGGACGGGTGTTGGCACTCCCGGGGATGGGCGAGGCAGAACTCTCGTGGGCGTATCTCCGACAACTCCCGATCCAATGGGGAGCAGATATCACCTGGGCGACTCGCCATCAGGCGCCCCTCGGTGGCGGCGGGGCCATCGAAGTGCTCGACGCCGTGGAGCGTTCCATCGTCCGCGGTGGCGACCCCGGGCTCGCCACCTTTCTCCGCCGGGCAGGCTTCGCCCACGTGCTCGTGGCCACTGACTACGAGCCGGCATCGTTCAACGCCCCCGACCCGGTCACCATCTCGACTGCACTTGAGCGCAGCGGGCTGACCAAGGTCGCCGGGTTTGGTGAGGACACCTATACCGACCCCATCTTCGGCGGCGTCAGTCTCGACGAGATCGGCATCTTCGCCGTCGACAACCCGGCACGGGTGACGACGTATCCACTGGCGACGGCGTCGTGGCTCAGCGGTGATGTCGAGTCCACTCTCGGACTCCCGGAAGTCCTCGGCGACCGAGCGTGGATCCTCACCGGTGACCCGCTCCCCACCAGCATCAATCCGGATCTGTGGACCATCACCGATGGCAACAGCAGGTACCTCGTCAACTTCGGGTCCATACGGAGCAACCGGTCCTACGTGCTCGGCCCCGATGAACAACCACCCAGTGACGTTCCTCAGTCCCGGCCGCGCCTCGACATCCGCAATGGCGCCGAATTCACCACCCAGATCATCGATGGTGTCAGCTCAATTGCGGCGTCGAGCACCGGTCCGGGATTCTTCTCACGACTTCGTCCCGACCATGATCCGGCCAACGCTCTCGATGGGGACTCCGAGACCTTCTGGGCCCCGGCCCGGACCAACGTCGGCACCTCTGTCGACTGGGCAGGGAAGGACCAGTGGATCGAGCTTCGATTCGATACACCCCGATCACTTGAAGGACTGGGGGTCGAACTCGTGGTGGGTGTCCTGCGAAACGACGTTCCCGTCACCGTCGTCACCGAAACCGACGCAGGGACGAGAACGACCGAACTCGCCGGGACCGAGGATCCCCAATCGCTCGACATCGATCCCAACCCGACATCCCGACTACGTGTGACGATCACCAACGAGTCGCTCCAGGCTGGCGGTGACGTCGTCGGCATCAGCGAACTCCGCCTACCCGGTAATCCCACCCGGCCGCGCCTTGCCACACCGGCCGAACTCACCGAGGAGTTCTCACGTCCGGATGCGGCCACCCCGGCCTGGGTGCTAACCCGCAATCGCAACGAAGGCAGGGAGACGGCGGGGAACTGGCGGCGTCGCATCACGGTGCCACGATCGGCCGACGTCGATATTGATGTCACCGGCGCCATAGCCAGCAGCAAGGCGGGCCTGCAGCTCGTCAACACCACCCCCGGCTTCAGCGTCGAGGCCGGCTCGACACTGCTCGATCTTCCCGAGGCCGCCGCCCGGAACCTCTTCGATGGAGATCCCTCCACGGTCTGGGTTGCCGGACAGGTCGCCTCGGCCACAACCGATTTAGAGACCCTTGACATCAGGTGGACCGAGGAGCGAACCATTGACCGCCTCCGACTCGGACTCTCACCCGAGATATTCGCCAGTCCGATCGAAGTCGTGGTGCGCTCTCTCGAAAGTGGTGAGGAACGAAGCGGAGTGGTTGGTGCCGATGGCACCGTTGCATTCGAACCCCTGCGGACCTCGGGCGTCGAGGTGACGCTCTTCTACCCCCCGTGGGACCCCGACGCCGACGACCTGTCCCTCGGCCTGCTGTTCCTCGATATTCCCGGCATTACCGATCTCCTCCCGGGACCCATCGACCCCAACGCCGCAATCGTTGCCAGTTGCGACACCGGGCCACGGATCTCCATCGGTGCCTCAACCGTTCGCTTCTCCGCCACCACGACATTGGGCGCCCTGCTTGACGGTAGGCCGGTCTCTCTCCAGGCATGTGATCCATCCCCGCTCGCACTCGCCGCCGGGGACACCACCATCGACGTTGTAAGTGGCGACGGGGTGGCGGTGGACCAGCTGGTTCTTGGACGTCCGCCCCTCATCGTGCCGACGGACGAATCGCTTCCGTCAGGACGGGGGGTGCGCGAGCTCACGTGGGGTGACGGAGAACGCAGCGTCGAAGTCGACGCCGGAAGCGATGGTCTGCTCGTGGTCAACGAGATCTTCAACAGAGGATGGGAAGCACGACTTGGCGATCTCACACTCGATCCGGTCCGCATCGACGGTTGGCGGCAGGGGTTCGTCCTGCCCTCGGGGGAAGGCGGAACCGTCTCGCTCACCTACGTTCCCAACCGACCGTTCCAGATCGCCACCTGGCTCGGCGTCCTCCTCCTGCTCGCTGTCTTCGTCCTGGCCATGGTCCCGGCCCGTGCACCGGGCAGTGCGCCGATCACCGAGGGGCAATGGCCGCGGTGGCTGCTCTGGAGTGGCGCAGCCATCGCTGCGGTGTGGACCTGCGGTATCGGTGCCATCGCCCTTGCGCCGCTGGTGTGGCTGGGTCGCCGTAACCGGGGCGCCCTCCCCGTGGTGGCGGTCGCTGGGTTCCTCGCCGCCGGCGCATGGGTCGTCGTGACCAAACAGTTCGACCCTCCCGGCCCGTGGGGGGCCGAGAGCTGGCCAGCCACAATGGCTGCCGTCGTAGCGCTCCTCGCCGTCGTCGCCAGTGCACTCCTCGCCCATCAATCCAGCGACACCGGCGAAACGGAAGAGCACCGCACTTCGGCTGAAGGTGCAAAGTCGTGAGCCAATCCCCCACCGTGGTGTACATCGGCGGTACTGGCCGTACCGGCTCGACCACCGTGGACCAGCTCGCCGGACAACTCCCCGGATGGTTCTCGGCCGGTGAGATGGGCTGGTTCTGGCAGCTCGCCGTCGGAGCAAATGGACGATGTCCCTGTGGCCGCATCGTGCCCGAGTGCGAGGTCTGGTCCGCAGTGCTGGCCCGAGTCGTGGACGGGACGTCCATGGGTGATGACGTGGCGAGTGTCGCTGCCCACATGACCGAAGCCCGACGGACGTTCCACTCGGTCCACCTGCCCGCCATGGTCTTGCCGGGTTTTTCCCGGCGGCGATTGGGTCGGATGCAGTCATACCTCGATACCCAGCGACTGCTCTACGACGCCATCGGAGAGGTTACCGGTGCCCGTGTGATCGTGGACTCCGCCAAGGAGCCCCACTACGCGTTCCTCCTTCGCCAGGGCGCCGGACTCGACATCCGATTCGTGCATCTCGTCCGGGACCCTCGAGCGGTTGGCTACAGCTGGGGTAGGCGCAAGCAGGAAACCGGTCTGGAGGGAGATCGGGTCATGGAGTCACGTGGTGTACTCCGGACCTCGGCGTACTACCTCGTGTCCAACATTGCTGCTGAGTTGCTGTGGCGTCGCCACCGCCGCCAATACTGCTTCGTCCGCTACGAGGATTTCGTCGCCGATCCAGTCGGTACGCTCACAAGCCTTGCCCGATTCGCCGGGGACGAACGTGACGAGGCCACCCTGCCTCCACCAGAATCCGACGGCGGATGGGGCCTCAACCCTGCCGCCACCCACACTGCATGGGGGAACCCCGACCGCATTGGACGGACGTCACTGCGAATCCGTGAGGACACTGCCTGGCGCGGCGGTCTCCCTGCTTGGAAAGCGTGGCTGCTCACGATCATCAATCTGCCGCTGGTGTGGCGCTACGGCTACCCCATGCGACCCTCGGGCCGCGTTGCCCCGGCGGCTCGGTCGGGCCGCTTGCGAGCATCGTCAATTGGACCGAGCCGTCAATGACCACCAACACGACCGACTCACCGATCCGGGAGACGCCCCCAGGGATTGGGCCCGGCCTCGCGGCGGCAACGGTGATCACGTTCGTCGTCACTGCAATTGGGATCTTCGGCTGGTTCACGCTTGATCGCCCACCAGCAACATTCCCCCCAGCGAGTCGGAGCAGCGTCGCCGCTCCTCCGACCCCGATTTCAGCCAACGGAATGGTGACCGATCCGCTCCTCGGGACCTGGTCAGCGAGGAACGGGACAGTTGTCATTGACACCGCAACCGGCGGCGACGGAACTGCACCGAGTGGGGGGCCATTGGCCGTGGCATTGACGCCACTCAAGGCGCAGAACGGATTCATCGCCGCCAAGGGGGCGCCCGTGACCCCCGGTTGGGCGATGACCTTTCGCTGGCTCGATAGGCAGAACCACGGATGGTTGCGGGTGGCACCGAACTATGCGGCAGTGAAGGTCGGGGTCACTGTTGATGGAGTCGACATCGATCTCGGAACGTTCTCCCCCATTGCTGTGGAGGGCTCCACCTTTGAAATTGATGTCGTTGACGACGAGGCTCTGGTGTGGGTGAGGGACCAACTGGTCGGTCGGGTGGATGGTGTCCCGATAGACCTCGGCCAACGATGGGGTGTCATGGGTGACAACCGGGCAATAGGTGTTGCCGGGTGGGCAGGCGCAATCGCAGGCCCCGTCGACAGCACTTGGCTTGACGACAAGGCGGACCTGACGGAGAGCGACGACCGTGACGAGTAGCGATCCTACGCCTCATCGATTCGCCAGCCTTGACGGAGTCCGAGCACTGGCTGCGCTTACGGTGCTTGTTTTCCATGTCGCCTTCGCCACTGGAGTCGTCGCCAGCAATCCCACCCTCGGGCCTCTGGCACGAGGAATGGGGAACCTTGGTGTCAGCGTGTTCTTTGTGCTGTCAGGCTTCCTGTTGTACCGGCCCTACGTGACCGCTCACTTCTGCGACACGCAGCCGCGTTCTCTCCGGCGCTATGTGCGTCACCGGGTGCTCCGCATCTTCCCGGCCTATTGGCTGGCCGTCGTCGGGGCCATCGTCATGCTCGGTCTCGCCGTTCCAGCCACCGTGGGCAACATCTTCGGAATCGTGACCCTTACCGACATGTACTTTCCCCGGTCGTACCTGTCGTCCACCCCCGTGCCGGTCGCATGGACCCTCACAGCCGAGCTCGCCTTCTACTTGCTGCTTCCCATCGTCGCCATCGTGATTAGCCGCGGTATTGGTCGCCGTGCCCACACGCCGCACAGCAAGCTCGTCGCACAGCTCGTGAGCATTGGTGCCATCATCGTCACGGCCTACCTGTATCGCTACGCAATTTTGGTGGCCGATGCCACCCGGCCTGTCAACGCCAAGCTGTGGTTCCCGAATTTCCTCGACTGGTTTGGGGGCGGAATGCTGCTCGCTGTTGCGGTGGCCTGGCGTGACCGTGGCGGACGACTCCCTCGATGGCTCGAGAGCCTTGGAACCCGGTGGTGGCTACCTTGGCTGATCGCCGGTTGGACTTATTACATTGTCGTCGCCATGCGGGACTGGACGATCGCCGACGACCAGGCCTTTGAGACCGGTCCGACGATCCAGCGCCTGTTCACGCTTCCAATGATGGCGATCGTCAGCGTCCTCATCGTCCTACCTGCCGTCATAGGCGAGCACCATGACGGCCTCATTGCTCGAGCCATGCGGACGCGGGTGATGGTGTGGATCGGAATGGTTTCCTACGGCATATATCTGTGGCACGTCACCGTCATGACCTGGCTCGAACGGACCTTCGATGTTTCAGGATTCTGGCCGCTTCTCGGCGCCACGCTCGGGCTTACCCTCCCGATTGCGGCAGCGAGTTGGTACCTTCTTGAGGCTCCGTTGCTCCGGCGCAAAGATCCCCGCCCACGACGTCTCGGCCCCCGGGATGGGAGCGACGGTGCAGAGGTGCCGATGGTTCGCTCCTAGGCGCGAACCGCCCTATGCAACACGATCTTGCGCTCGTGGATCCAGAGGTACTGTCGTTCGCTCCCGCCTGGCGGGAGTGAACGAGTGGGCTACTCGATGCGCAGGCCGGAAATGGCCCGGGAGATCACCAGTTCTTGGATCTGTTCAGTGCCTTCGAAGATGTCGAAGATCTTCGAGTCGCGGTGCCAGCGCTCAACTGGGTATTCCCGGGTGTACCCGTAACCACCGAGAATCTGGATGGCCCGCTCGGTGACCCACACCGCCGTGCGCCCGGCGTAAAGCTTCGACATCGAGCCCTCGGCGTTCTTGTACTCACCGTTGCGGCTCATCCACGCCGCCCGCCACACGAGCAGTCGGGCAGCGTCGATCTCCATGCACATGTTGGCAAGCATGAAAGCAATCGACTGGTTCTCGATGATGGCCTTGCCGAACGCCCGACGCTCCTTGGCGTACTGAAGCGAGTACTCGTAGGCCGCTCGAGCCACACCAATGGCCTGGGCACCCACGGCCGGCCGGGTGGCCTCGAAGGTGGCCATGGCCGGCTGCTTGCCGGAGCTGACGTTCTTGCCGGAGAGCGCCTCACGGGCCCGAGCCAACTTCTCGTCCAACTTCTCCTTGCCACCGAGTAGGCAGCGGCCGGGCACCCGAACGTCATCGAGAACGACCTCAGAGGTGTGCGACGCACGAATGCCGTGCTTCTTGTACTTCTGCCCCATGGAGAGACCGGGAGTGTTGGGCGGCACGATGAACGACGCCTGACCACGGCTCTTGAGTTCGGGGTCAACTGACGCCACGACAACGTGGATGTTGGCGATCCCACCGTTGGTGATCCACGCCTTGGTGCCGTTGAGCACCCACTCATCCTTGGCCTCGTCGTAGACGGCCCGGGTACGAAGGCTGGAAACGTCGGAGCCGGCGTCGGGTTCAGACACGCAGAAAGCGCCGAGCTTCACGTCGTCGGCATCGCCATAGCACTGGGGAACCCATTCGATGGTCTGCTCCGGTGTGCCCGATCCGGCAATGCCGGCGGCGGCCAAACCGGAACCAAAGATCGAGAGGCCAATACCGG
>JALRFT010000267.1 GCA_023261915.1 Acidimicrobiales bacterium
CCACCGGGTTTGCCCGGTCGAATCGCTGCGGGGCCCCTGAACCATGGGCCGGAGCATAGGGCGGGGGCCCGGGAGCGAGTTGGACGCCCTGCAGGCCCGGTACTAAGGTCTTCCTTCCGTGCGTCGGGAGCCTCCCGGCCCCCAACCGACGTCCACAAAGGCCCTTGTGGGTACCTCGTGGCGAAACCGAATCCAGCGCTCCGGCCGGCTTGTCCGCCCGGAGCGTCGGCGTGAACGGCCGACTGGTCGTCACCCGTCATCACAGGAAGAACGCTGAGACATGGCGAACACAGCTCTCGTGGCCGAGAAGGTCGGGATGACCCAGATGTGGCAGGACGACAAGGTCGTTCCCGTCACCGTGCTGCGCGTCCCCTCGGTTCGTGTGGTGCAGATTAAGACCGCCGAGCGGGACGGCTACTCCGCCCTCCAGGTGACCTACGGCGTCCGCGACCCCCGCAAGGTGAACCGGCCGACGGCCGGGCACTACGAGGCGGCTGGTGTGGACCCTGGGGTCAAGCTCGTGGAACTTCGGCTCGAGGACACCTCCGGCTACGAGATCGGGCAGGTCATCGGGCCCGATGCCTTCGCCGAGGGCCATCTCGTTGACGTGACCTCGGTCAGCCGGGGCAAGGGATTTGCTGGCACCATGAAGCGCCACAACTTCTCCGGGCAGAAGGCTTCGCACGGTACGCACAACGTGCATCGCAAGCCCGGTTCGGTCGGCGCCTGCGCCACACCGGCCCGGGTATTTCGTGGCCAGCGCATGGCCGGTCGCATGGGTGGCGAGAAGGTAACGACACTGAACCTCAAGGTGGTCGAGGTGGACGCTGAGGCGGGGCTCATTCTCGTGCGTGGATCGGTTCCCGGTCCTCGTGGTGGCCGGGTTGTCGTCCGCAACGCCGTCAAGAAGCCGGTTCCGGTGACTTCGGGGGAGGCTGACTGATGCCGAGCATTGATGTGCGCACACCCGCCGGGAAGACCTCGGGCAAGGTGGATCTCGACAGCGACTGGTTTGGCATTGAGCCCAATGTGCCCGTGATGCACCAGGTTGTGACCGCCCAACTCGCCGCTCGACGAGCGGGGACCCAGTCCACCAAGACCCGGGCCGAGAAGTCCGGTGGTGGCGCCAAGCCTTGGCGCCAGAAGGGCACCGGTCGGGCCCGGCAGGGTTCTATCCGGGCGCCGCAGTTCAAGGGTGGTGGCACGGTCTTCGGTCCCCAGCCACGTGATTACTCCCAACGCACCCCGAAGAAGATGATCGCCGCCGCCCTGCGTGGCGCACTTTCGGACCGCGCCCGCAACGAGCGGATCCACGCCGTGACCGAGCTGGTCAGCGGGCAGACCCCGTCGACCAAGAGCGCGAAGGCCTTCCTCGGGACCCTCACCGATCGGCGCAAGATCCTCGTCGTCATCGGACGCACCGACGAGGTCGGTGCCAAGAGCGTGCGCAACCTGCCCGGTGTGCACCTGATCGCTCCCGACCAGTTGAACACCTACGACGTTCTGAACGCCGATGACGTGGTGTTCAGCGTCGAAGCCCTCACCCACTACATCGAAC
>JALRFT010000268.1 GCA_023261915.1 Acidimicrobiales bacterium
GGGCCGGCCCAGCAGGTGCTCGCTGCCCTGCAGCCGCACTGGATGTGCGACTACGACGAGACCCAGGCCATCGGTCGGCGGTACCGCCGTCAGGACGAACTCGGCACCCCCTACTGCGTGACCATTGACTTCGACACGCTCGATGACGGAGCCGTCACCGTGCGGGAGCGGGATTCGATGGCCCAGGACCGGGTCCCCATCGACGGGCTCGTGACGTACCTCACGGCCCGTCTCGCCTGAACCGCCACCCGGGAACGAACCGCCCGGACCGCTGGTAGCGTCAGGGCGGGAGGTCGGAGCGGGGTGGGAATTGTCGATGACGACATCGCCCGGGTGCGCGATGCCAGCGACATCGTGGCCGTGGTGAGCGAGCACGTGCAGCTCAAGCGCGTGGGGCGTCGCTGGTCCGGTCTGTGCCCGTTCCACGCGGAGAAGTCCCCGTCGTTCTCGGTGAACTCCGACCAGGGCCTCTATTACTGCTTCGGTTGTGGGGCCAAGGGTGACGTCATCACCTTCGTGCGTGAAGCTGAACACCTCGATTTCGCAGCGGCTGTGGAGCGTCTGGCGGCCAAGTCGAACATCACGTTGCGTTACACCGACGCCCGCGACGGTGAGAACCGCAAACGCCGCTCGCGTCTCGTGGAAGTCATGGAAGCGGCCGTCGACTTCTACCACCAGCGCCTGCTCGAAGCCCCCGATGCCGCCGCCGCTCGCAAGTACCTGCGCAGCCGCGGGTTCAGCAGCGAGGAGGTGCGCCATTACCGCCTCGGCTGGGCCCCCGACGCTTGGGACACTCTGGTGCGGGACCTGCCCCAGCCTCGGGAGTTGTTGGTGGAGGCGGGACTGGCGTTCATGAACCAGCGGGGCCGTCCCACGGACGCCTTTCGAGGTCGGGTGCTGTTTCCAATCTTCAATGCCAACGGGGATCCGGTGGCTTTCGGTGGCCGACTCATGCCCGGTGCCGAGGGTCCCAAGTACAAGAACTCCTCGGGCAGTTCGATCTACGACAAGTCGCGCGTGCTCTACGGCCTGAACTGGGCCAAGGCCGACATCGTCACTTCCGATGAGGCCATCGTGTGTGAGGGGTACACCGACGTCATCGGGTTCGCCGCCGTCGGCGTCGGTCGGGCGGTGGCGACGTGTGGCACGGCGCTGACCGAGGACCACGTCCGTACGTTGCGCAGTTACGCCTCGCGGGTGGTGCTGGCTTTTGATGCTGACGCTGCCGGCCAGAACGCCGCTGAACGTTTCCACGAGTGGGAACAGCGTCACGGCCTCGAGGTGTCGGTGGCGGCCATGCCCGTCGGAAGTGATCCTGGCGATCTCGCCCGCACCGACCCCGACGCCTTGCGGCAAGCTGTTGCCGACGCCATCCCGTTCCTGCGTTTCCGTGTTGACCGGGTGCTCAACGGACGAGACCTCAGCACAGCTGAGGCCCGAGCCCGCGCCGCCACCGCCGCCCTCGAAGTCATTGGATCCCACCCCGATCCGTTGGTGCGCGATCAGTACGTCATGGATCTCGCCGACCGCCTCCGGCTCCCGCCCGACGAGTTGCGGACCCGGCTTGCCCACCGGGGATCGGGAGGGGGCGGACGTCCCGAGCGGGGCCGACCCGACCCGACTGCGGGTACCCGACCGGCGCCGACGCCGGTGGCCGTGCTGCACGACTCACCTGAACTCGAGGCGCTTCGGCTGGTCCTGGCGGTGCCCGACGAGGTTGCCCCGTCGCTGCACGATGCGTTGTTCGCCGACCCGCTGTGCCTCGACGCCTACCGGGCCCTCGGGACCGCCGGGTGGCGGGCGGCGCAACTCGCTGACACCTCAGACGAGGTGGTGGCCCTCGTGCAGCGACTCGGGGTGGAACAGCCCGTGTCGGAACCCGCCGAGGTCATCGAACGTCTCGCCGAGGCCGCCGGCCAGCGGCAACTCGCCATTCTCGGCAACGAAGCCCGGATGTCGGGCGACGAACGGGCGCTCGAGGTGGCCGGTGTCGTGGCGTGGCTCAAACCCCTGCTCGAGTCGCTACGCGACCCCCGCACCGCCCCCGAGGCTGCACCGGTGTTGTTGGCGTGGTTGATCGACCGTTACGAGGGCCGGGCATGACGGCGCCACGTCGCCAACCGGAGTCGCCCGTGGCTGGGCCGGCCTCGACATCACCTAGTGCCGGTTCGGCGCCAAGGCTCCTGTTGGACCTCGTCGACGAGCCGATGCTTCGATCGCTGGAGTCCTCTGCTCCTGACAAGCTCAGTGTCGTCCGACGCCGGGGGCCAGGACGAGACTCGCAACGGGCCATCTCACCCGACGCCGCCTTGTCGGCAGACTCCATGCGTCTGTATCTCAAGGAGATCTCCCGGGTGCCCCTGCTCAGCGGGCCCGAGGAGGTGGCACTGGCGAAACGCATC
>JALRFT010000309.1 GCA_023261915.1 Acidimicrobiales bacterium
GTCTGCTGCGGGGGAGGGGGTCAGGATTGTGACCGCCGAGGAAGTCGCTGCTGCGGCACAGGCCCGCTCGGAACAGCGCGGACGCGCCGAAGCCGCTGGCGCCGGTGGTCGTCCGCCGGCCTCGGCCGCTCCGGTACCTCCGGCCGCTCGTTTCCCTCTGACTGGTTCGGCCCCACAGGAAGCGGCTTCGGTTGCTCGGCCGAAGCCGGTCGGAACGGGGGGTGCCGACAACTCGAGCCCGCAGCCATCCGGCGTGACGCTCCCGCATTGGACCGAACCGCCCACCGGACAGGTTCCGAGTGTCGTCGCTGGCTCGGCCGGCGACGAGGAGGAGCTGGCCGGTGCTGCCGCCGGACCCCGCTGGATAGGGGAGCACGAACCGCATAGCGACGACGATGACTTCGTTGGTGACCTCGCCCACGACGGGACTGAGGATGTTGGAGCCCTCGCCGCCGGTGGTCCGTCAAGCACGGAAGCAGCGTCGTTCGACGATCTCGACGTGCCGGGGGAGCCGGGTGGGTCCGTCGTCCCTGGTGCCGCTCAAACTGGTCGTCGACCCGGTCCGCTGCGTGGCAGCGCTCGCGGGCCCGCGGCCTCGGGCCGCCTTCGTCGCTCTGGTGGCTCGGAGGGTGGCGGCAACGGTGGAGTTGGCGGTCGGGACATGGGTCAGGCCGTCACCGTCGGGGTGGCGCTCGCCGCCGTTGGTCTGTTCCTTGCTTGGCTTGGCGCCCCGTGGCTCCTCGTTCTCCTTGAGGTCATCATTGTGTTGGCAGGCGCCGAGTACCTCTCAGCACTGCGACGGGCCGGGCTTGAGCCACCGACGCTCCTTGGCCTTGTGGCTATTGCGGCCCTGCCACTCGTCGCCTATGCGCGAGGTGATGCGGCATTCCCAATGGTGCTGGTCTTACTGCTGGCCTTTTCAATGGTGTGGTTCCTCGTCGGTGCTGGTGGTGGACGGCCCGTACGCGACATCGGGACGATGCTCATGGCCGTGGTCCATGTTGGCGTGTTCGGCGCGTTCGGGGCTCTGATACTGCGACTCGGACCCATTGATGGTGCTGAGGTTGACCAAGGGGTCAGCATCCTGTTGCTGGCCGTGGTCGCAGCAGTGTTCTACGACGTGGGCGGCCTGTTCGTCGGAAGTCGGTTCGGGCGGACGCCGTTGTCAGCCGCAAGCCCCAACAAGACACGTGAAGGGCTTGTGGGGGGGCTCGTCGCCTCTGTGGTCGCCGTGCTCATCGCCGTGTTCTTCCCGCTCTTTGGTCTGACGACGTTCGGATTCATCCAGGCCATCGTGTTCGCTCTCGTCTGCGCAGTGGCAGCATTCGTGGGGGACCTTGCCGAGTCGCTCATCAAGCGGGACCTCGGAGTCAAGGACATGGGTGATCTGCTCCCGGGCCATGGCGGCGTGCTGGATCGTTTCGACGGCATGCTGTTCGTACTGCCTGCGGCCTACTACGTCACGCTCGTTCTATTCGCCTGATCGGCATCCCGGCCCTCGGGGTGTCTCCGGGCGTCGGTAGGCTTGAGTCACCATGACCTCGTCCCGCGTCGCGATTGCTGGTGTCACCGGTTCCATTGGGACCCAGACCCTTGACGTGCTCCGTGGAGAGGCTGATCGGTTTGAGCTCGTGGCAATTGGTGCCGGCGGTGCCAACCCGGCCGCCGTCGTGTCCGTAGCCGAGGAATTCGACGTCCCGGTCATTGCAGTGGACGACCCATCGGCGGCGGCTGCAATTGCCGAGCACCTGACCGGTCGGGACGTTCGAGGGGGTCCCGGGGCGGTCGCCAGTCTGGCGGAGTTGGCCGACGTCGTGGTTAATGGCGTCGTCGGCTTTGCCGGTCTTGAGGTCACCCTTTCCACCCTTAATGCTGGGCGGCGATTGGCGCTGGCCAACAAGGAGTCGCTCATTGCTGCGGGGCCGGTGGTCCGTGAGGCGTGGAAGACCCCCGGGGCGGAACTGGTGCCCGTGGACTCTGAGCACTGTGCGCTGCACCAATGTCTTCGGGCCAATGACGTTCCGGCGCGGGTAGAGCGGCTCATCCTCACGGCCAGCGGCGGACCGTTCCGTCGTCACACGGCCGAGGAACTCGCCGATGTCGGCATAGACGAGGCGCTCGCCCACCCGACTTGGTCGATGGGGCCGAAGATCACGATTGATTCCTCGACGCTCATGAACAAGGGCCTTGAGGTCATCGAGGCCCACGAGTTGTTTGGTCCCGGTTCTCCGATGGGCCCGGGAATCCCCCTTGACGCCATCGAGGTGGTGGTGCACCCCCAGTCGGTCGTGCACTCGATGGTGGCGTTCACCGATGGTTCGACCATCGCCCAGTTGTCCATGCCCGACATGCGGCTGCCCATTGGTTACGCCCTGGCATGGCCGGATCGCTCGTCGGTTGCCCACGGCGCCATTGACTGGACCTCTCTTGGACGCCTTGATTTCGAGCCTCCCGACCTCAAGCGTTTTCCTTGCCTGACACTGGCTTTTGATGCGGCCCGCATGGGTGGGACAGCCCCGGCGTGGCTCAGTGCGGCCAATGAGGTTGCCGTGGAGGCATTCCTTGCGGGCCGTTTGCGCTGGGTCGGGATCGGGGCGGTTGTTTCTGAGACCCTGATGGCCCACGACGGTGCTTTGGCCGGTAGCGTCGAGGATGTGATCGACGCCGATGCCCGTGCCCGTGAGGTGGCCCGCCGGAACGTGTCGGCTGTGACCGGGGTGGGGTCGTGACCGGTCTCGCCGGGCTGCAGCCCCCTCCCGTCGCTGGTGACGAGAGTCCTGGCGGTTCCTCCGGCCGACCCGATGTGCGCACGGTGCGGTCCAATCCGGTCAGGCTGCTACTCGTCGTGGCTGCGCTCGTCGCCCTCGGG
>JALRFT010000330.1 GCA_023261915.1 Acidimicrobiales bacterium
AACCCGAACCGCCCCGATGCTCTCTGCGTTGCTGGCGTTGCCCGCGATCTTGCCGCACGGCTGGGTGAGCCTTTCAGCCTCCCCAACCCTCCGAGCTTGCCGGATGGTTCAACCGGAGACTCGGTCGCCATCGATCTGGTCGATCCTGACCTCTGTGGTCGGTTCGCCGTCGCAGTGGTCGACGGCGTGGTGGTGGGTCCCTCCCCGGGGTGGCTGCGACAGCGGTTGGAGGCTGTCGGCCAGCGCAGTGTCAACAATGTGGTTGACGTGTCGAACTACGTGATGTGGGAGCTCGGACTTCCCAATCATGCTTATGACCTTGACCGGCTGTCCACCGAGGGGGGCTTGCCGGCCGTGCTGCGGACGCGCTGGGCGCGTGAGGGTGAACGGATTACGACGCTTGACGGTGTCGATCGGGTTCTCAATCCCGAGATTGGGGTGATTGCCAATGGTGCTGACGTCCCAGTGGCCCTTGCGGGGGTCATGGGCGGTTTAAGCACGGAGGTCTCCTCATCGACGACCAGCCTCGCCGTGGAATTTGCGTGGTGGCACCCAATGGCCATCGCCCGTGCGAGCCGGCTCCTCAGTCTTCGAAGTGAGGCATCCGCCCGCTACGAGCGAGGGTGTGACCCCGAGGCGGTCGTGTTGGCGGCGTCCCGGTTCGTCGACCTGCTGTCGTCCATCTGTCCCACCGTGACAGTCCGAGGTGGATTGGGTGAGGCCCGTGGCCGTGTGACCGAGCCCACCGTCGTGGAACTTCGCACCTCCCGCGTGAATCGATTGCTGGGCACCGAACTCCAAACTGAGGCCATTCCGCCCTTGCTGATACCCATTGGCTTCTCCTGTGCCCCAGGTGACGAGGACACTCTGGTGGTGGGGGTACCCACCTGGCGCCCGGACACGACCACCGAAACCGATGTCATCGAGGAGGTCGCCCGGCACTTCGGCTACGCCAACCTGCCAGTGCGCCGACCGGCCCAGCCGACCACTGGTGGTCTGAGTCAGCGACAGATGCTCCGACGTCAGGTGCGCGCAACGATGGTGGGACTGGGCGCCTACGAGGCGATGCCGACGCCGTTGTTGTCAGCCGACGATCTGGCCGCTGTGGGCCTTGCACCCGAGGCAGTCACCATCACGAATCCGCTGGCCGCGGAGGAGTCCGTGCTGCGCCCATCGCTCCGCCCGGGGCTGCTCCGAGCCGTGGTCCACAACAGTGCTCACCGTAACTCCGACGTTTCGTTGTTCGAGGTGGGTCGAGTGTTTCGCCCCACCGAGTCGGACTCGCCACTTCCCGACGAGCCGGAGTATCTCGCCGCCGTGTTCTCCGGTCATGCGGCCCCGGTCGCAGTCCATGCACTGGATGTTGTTGCGGATGCCATCGGAATCACGTTTGAGCTCGTTGCTGCTGAGTCCTCCGGCCTCCATCCGAGCCGATCGGCAGAGATACGCAGGGGGAGCGACCTCATCGGCCTTGTCGGTGAAATCGATCCGGCTGTTGTCGAGCGTCTGGGGCTCGTCGGGCCTGTGGCGTGGATTGAACTTGACCTCGATGCCGCAGTGTCGTGGGAGGGCGATCAGCATCAGTACCAGGCGGTGAGCCGGTATCCGTCGACCGACATTGATCTGGCCTTCGTGCTCGAGGACCAGCACCCGGCTGGTTCTCTGCGGACGTGCATTGTGGGCGCAGCGGGTCCACTTCTGGTGGAGGTCCGGCTCCTCGACGTCTATCGGGGTCCCGGAATCGCTGAGGGGACCCGATCGATCACCCATCGACTGCGACTCCAGGCCCCGGACCGGACCCTGACCGAGGCCGAAGTGGCCGAGGTACGCGACGCCGTGGTCTTGGCTGTGTCGGATGCCCTTGGAGCTCGTCTTCGTTAGTGTTGCATAGGAATGCAGCAGGCTGTAAGGTCTTTCAATGTTCACCGTGGGGATCATTGGTGCATCGGGGTTTACCGGGGCAGAGCTCCTTCGGCTCGTTCACGCCCACCCCGATCTTGATCCAAAGGTCGTCACCGCTGACACCCAAGCCGGTGCCAGGGTCGGGGCTCTCTATCCCTCACTGGCGGCTGCCTACCCGGAACTCGTATTCGCCCCGACAGATGCCGCCTCCGTGGCCGCCTGCACCCACCTCGACGTCGTGTTCCTCGCCCTTCCCCATGGAGCATCACAGTCGCTGGCTGGCCAGTTGGGAAGCGCCGCTGGTCTCCTCGTTGACCTCGCTGCGGACTTCCGGCTCTCCGACCCTGCTGAGTACCGGGCGTGGTACGGAGAGGACCACGCTTGCCCGCAGTTGCTCGACGGCTATGTCTACGGGCTTCCGGAAATCTTCCCGTCTGTGCTCCCCGGTGC
>JALRFT010000002.1 GCA_023261915.1 Acidimicrobiales bacterium
CCCCCACTCGGTGGGGATGGCGAACCCGACCGTGTCAGGGATGTTGAGGGTGGTCGCCCCGTTGTCCACGGCGATCTGGAGAACCTCACACATGAAGTCGAAGTCGCTGCGCGAGGCGTCCTCGGGTGAGAACTCAACGTCGTCGGTGTAGGCCTTGGCGTGGGACACGGCCCGGGCCGTCTCGACCTTGACCTGTTCAGGAGTCATCTTCAACTTGTTCGCCATGTGAATCTCACTGGTGGCGATGAAGGTGTGGATCCGACGCCGAGCGGCAGGTTCGATGGCCTCCCAGCAGCGGTCGATGTCGGCGAGCGCCGTGCGGGAGAGCCCACAAATAGTGGGGCCGCTCACGCCGCGGGCGATGGTCTGCACGGCCTCGAAGTCGCCTTGGCTGGCGACGGGAAACCCGGCCTCGATGACGTCTACTCCGAGACGGGCCAACTGTTCGGCGATCTCGAGCTTCTCGCCTTGATCCAAGGAGATGCCCGGCGACTGCTCGCCGTCACGCAGGGTGGTGTCAAAGATCACGACCCGGTCGGTGGTGGGGGTGTCGGTGGTGGTCATGGTTGGCCTCGCATCGGTGCGGTGGTTGGGGGTGGTCGTCGGTTCGGGGCGGGTGGTCCGCCGGGTAGCAGCCGGGGGCAACAAAAAACCCCCTGGCCGGGGGCACAGGGGGAGGCGGGCGCCAAGTATGGGGGCACCCGCCTAACTAAGGAGAAGCTCCAGAACTGCGGTGGACGAGAACATGGTCACGAACGAAAGGGTATCACCGACCCCCCGCCCTGCCAACACCCCGCCCCGCCCGCCATTACCGCAGGCGGGGCGGAATCGAGGGCTGGAGCTTCGTGCCGTCACGCCCCACGGGCCGAGGACAGTTCCCCGCCATGGGCAACGAGGGCATAGAGCACGAGTGCCTCGAGCGTGAGTACCACCAGCGACCACAGGGGATAGATGGGCAGAGCAACGAAACTGACGATCATGGAGACGGCCACGACCACAGCACCCGCCGCGCGGCCCACGCCGTTGCCGCTCAGCACCCCAAAGCCCGCAATCATCACGAGACCGCCAACTGCGAGGTGCACCCACCCCCACTGCGTGAGGTCGAGGTAGACGATGGCCCGGTTCGACCACACGGCCCAGTCATCGTTGAAAATCGCCACGGCTCCGTAGATGGCGTTCAACGCCCCGATGATGATCATCATGATCCCGCCGAAAGCCACCCAGCCGGCCCAGCCCGACACCTCGGGCCGATCACTGGTGCGCGGTGACGGTGGAGCACTCGATGTTGGAACGGCTGTCATGTTCCTACCTCCTCGTCATCGGTCGGGCCCACTACCCGACCCTCAATCGAGGATTGCCATCACCTGCGCGATTCCCAACCCGACATCACACGTTGAACGCCTTCGTCACCGGATTGGCACAGAACTGCCACAGCGGTTCAATACGGCAACGACACCGGTGGATGGTGCCAATTAGAGGTCGACGCTGTGGACGCTGACGATGCCGGGTACGGCCCGCAACGCCTCCGCGACCTCAGGGGGGACCGCCTCGGTGGTGGCCACGACCATCATGGCGGCGGCCCCTGAGGGGGATCGGCCGACGTCCATGTCGGCGATGTTGAGACCGGCTTCACCCAGCACCGTTCCGACCACCCCGATCATGCCGGGACGGTCCTCGTTGCGGACCACCAGCATGTGCGGTGACGGTGGCAGATCCACACCGTGACCGTCAACGGCCACGAGACGGGGTTCCCCGTTGTGCCCGGCGAGCGTTCCCGACATGGTGTGCTCCCCTCGTCGCAGCGTGATGAGGTTCACGAAATCCACTGTGCTGGTCGTCGCCATCTCACGCACCTCAAGGCCGTGAGCCTCAGCAAGGGCGGGAGCATTGACGTAGGAGACCGGCTCATCGGAGATGCGTCCGAAGAATCCTTTCAACACCGAGAGGGTGAGGATGCGGTTGTCGTAGCCACCGAGTTGGCCC
>JALRFT010000009.1 GCA_023261915.1 Acidimicrobiales bacterium
GCTCCTCAAGCAGTTGCTGCGCTACGTCATGAGCGACGAGGCCCGGCACGTGGCGTTCGGCGTGCTCAGCCTCAAGGAGTACTACGCCGACTTGTCCGCCGCCGAACTGCGCGAGCGCCAGGAGTTCGCCTTTGAGGCAGCCGTGCGCATGCGGGACCGCTTCCTCCAGCAGGAAGTCTGGGATCGCATGGGCGTGGACAAGAAGAAGGTCATGAAGCTCCTGTTGGAGCTCCCCCCGGACCAGCAGGTTTTCCAGCAGATGCTGTTTTCCAAGATCGTGCCGAACTGCAAGAAGTTGGGTCTGCTCGACGGCGCTGATGGCTGGCTGCGCAAGCGCTTCACCGAGATCGGCGTCATCCAGTTCGAGGACTGGGCTGACACCTCCGACGAGTACCTGACCTTCGACGCCGTGACCCAGGACCGGGCTGCGGCGGCGGGCGCCTGAGCGACCGATCCCACAACATGGAGGTGACGTCGTGACGCCGACCTGTTTCGAGGTGGAGCAGCGGGGCAAGGTGGCGCACCTCAAGCTCTCGCGACCTGACGAGCTGAACACGATGACCCGGGCCTTTTGGTCTGAGTTGCCGACCATCGTCCGCGATCTTGATGCCGCCGGGGAGACCCGGGTCGTTGTGCTCTCCTCAACGGGCCGGCATTTCAGCGCCGGAATGGATCTTGCCGTGTTCACCGGCGGCGACGGCGGTGGAGACCTCACCGGGGGTGGCGGCCGCCGTGAGGAAGGTCGCGAGCGAGCCCGTCTTCGCCAGATGGTGCTGATGCTGCAGGACTCATTCACGTCCCTCGAACAGGCCCGCATGCCGGTGCTCGCCGCCATCCAAGGCGGATGTATCGGCGGCGCCGTGGACATGGTCAGTGCCTGCGATCTCCGTTACTGCAGTGCCGATGCCTTCTTCGTCATTCAGGAGATCAATCTCGGGATGACGGCGGATGTCGGAACCCTCCAGCGCCTGCCCAAGATCATCCCGGACGGAATCGCCCGGGAGATGGCCTATCGGGGCCACCGTCTCGGCGCTGACCGAGCGAGAGAGGTGGGTCTCGTCAACGAGGTGTTCGACACCCACGAGGATCTCGTGGCCGGCGTCCTCGACATCGCCGAGGAGATCGCCAGCAAGAGTCCGCTGGCCGTATGGGGTTCCAAGGAGATGCTGAACTACGCCCGCGACCACAGTGTGGCGGACTCCCTGAACCACATCGCCACCTGGCAGGCCGGCATGTTCCACCCGGCCGACATGATCGAGAGTTTCTCGGCCAAGGCCGACAAGCGGGATCCTGGTTTTGAGGATCTCGCCCCACCACCGAACTCGTTCTAGATCACCCCGGGGTCTGGCGGCGGCCGCGCTCGAGGATCTCGTCCTTGCCGGTGGCAATTGCGTCGGGTTGCATCCGGGTCTTCCACCACGCCCGAAACGCCTCACCCTCAGCCGCCCAGGCCTCATCGACTGACCCGCTGGTGGTGCGCTCGTAGAGATCGAGCAGAGCTGCGGCGACTTCGTGATCCGTCCCGGCAATGTCGTTGCCGATGGCGAGTGCACGGTCCATCAGCTCGTCGTGGGGAACAACCTCGTTCACCAAGCCCCACTGGGCTGCGGTCGCAGCGTTGACGTAGTTGCCCGTCAGGCTCATGTATCGGGCGCGACCCGGACCCACCACACGGGGCAACAGGACCGATAGACCCCACCCTGGCAGGAGTCCTACCCGACCATGCGTGTCGGCAAAGGAGGCGTGATCGGAGGCCACCAACAGGTCGCATGCCAGTGCCACTTCAAGTCCACCGGTCACCGCCGGCCCGTTGATGGCGCCGATGAGCGGGGTGGTTCGACGGCCGAAGGGCCCGCGTTGCTCGGGGTGGAACGTCCCGATTCGCTCGCCTGCGGCGAGCGCTGTGAGGTCGAGACCGGCACAGAAGGCGGGATCGGTTCCCGTGAGCACGATGGCTCGGATCGAGACGTCCTCGTCGAGGGTGGTGACGGTGTCCACCAGCGCGTCGTGCAGGGCGGCATTGAGGGCGTTACGGCGATCGGGTCGGTGGAGTGTCACCACGGCGACTGCGTCCTGACGCTCCACCAACAGCGGTCCATCAGTCATGTCTGCCCCTCACTCGTTGGGATCAAACGGCAGATCGTCCACTGGCGGGAGGAAGTTCCAGGCGAGGTCACCGACGGCGACGAGGGTGGCGCTGATCCAGCCCCCCATGGCAGCGAAGTGCTCGTCGAGGAGTGATCCGTCAGCGAGGACTGCCTCGTCGAATTCGTAGTGGCCCTCGTAGGAGACCTCGATGGCGTGCTCGGCGGTCCCGAGAGCGTCGAGATCGGTTCCTTGATTCCCCTCGGCCGCTTCCCCGATGTCTGCAGGATCGCTGAAGGTGGTCTCGACCGTGGGGGCCGAGCGTTCGAGGCGGTGGTCGCCGAGTACGGGACTATGGCGGGGGAGGGCGGCGAGCAGGCGGTTGGGGTCGGGAACCTCAGCGAGGCGTTGGACCCGGACGACCACTTCCACGTCGATACGGGGTGGTTCGTCGTAGTCCTCACCCACGTACCAGTTCCGCCACGCCGTCTGTGCCCATGTCGGCCACGTCAGGGTGATGTCGGCCTGCACTCGGGGAGGCAGGCCCTCTCCGGGAAGGCTGTAACTGGTGGCCCAAGTCAGGTCACCGAGGAGAACGTCTGCGCTGAAGCGCTCTTCGAAGGCCTGCCGCTCGAGCAACGCCGACTCCAGCGCATCGCGCAGCGCTCCAATGGCGTCGGTGAAGACGTGGTCCAGCACGGCGGTCAGCCGTGGGTGGCCGTGACCGTGGTGGTCACCCCGCCCCGGACGTTCCAGCGGGTGACGACCTCCATGCGCCGGGGTGCGACGGCGGCAACGAGGTCATCGAGGATCCTATTGGTGACGTCCTCGTGGTAGTGCCCCTCGTCGCGGAAACTCCAGAGGTACATCTTCAGCGACTTGAGTTCGACGATCGACTCATCGGGGACGTAGGTGATCTCGACGATCCCAAAGTCGGGTTGGCCGGTGACTGGACACATGCAGGTGAGCTCGGGTGTCTCACACCGCACCTCATAGTCCCGACCCGGATGCGGGTTGGGGAGGGCGACGAGTTCCTTGGACGGGCTTGACGGCATGGGGTGCCAGTCCGGTCAGCCGCGGCCGCGGTTGGGCTTGCGGCCGTGGTTGGCCTTGGAGGTTCGACCCTTGGAGCGTTGTTTCGAGGTGCGCTTGGACATGGGAGGACCCTACCCGTGGTGGGTGCCCTCACGACAGTCCCGTGGGGGCCGTTAGGCTGCGACGCGATGGAGCGTTTCGGATTCGTTGGCCTTCCCAACGCAGGTAAGTCGTCGCTGTACAACGCCCTGTCGGGTGGAAGTGCTCTGGCTGCCCCCTATGCCTTTGCCACAACGGAGGCCAACGTGGGTATGGCCAAGGTGCCGGACCCACGCCTCGATGCGCTGGCGGCATTGAGCAACAGTCGATCGGTCGTTCCCGCAGCTGTGCAGTTCGTCGACATCGGCGGCCTCGTTGAGGGGGCGAGCAAGGGCGAGGGCCTCGGCAACCGGTTCCTCGCCGACATCCGCGAGGTTGACGCCATTGTCTACGTCTTGCGGGCCTTCGAGGACCCCGACGTGCCCGGTCCTACCGACGCTGCCGACACGCTCCGGGTTCTTGAAACTGAGCTGAGTCTCGCCGACCTCGAGTCGGTGGAACGACATGCCGACAAGCGCCGGAAAGCAGCGAAGAATGATCCGGCGGTGGCAGCGGAACTGGCCGCGCTCGACGCCGCCCAGGTGGTGCTCGCTGAGGGCACGCCGGTCTATCGGGGGGCGCTGGCGGAGTCGGTGCGGGAGGTGCTGGGGCCGTTCTTCCTTCTGACCAACAAGCCCGTGCTCGCCGTCGTGAACATCGGTGAAGACCAACTTGCGGATCCTGAAGGTGTGGTGGGCCCAGTGCAGGCCGAACTCGGCGAGTTCGGGGAGGCCATTGGAATGTGTGTGCAGCTCGAGGCTGAGGCTGCTCAGTTGCCGGCCGACGACCGGGCCGAGATGCTTGAGGCATTGGGTCTCGGCGAGGGCGCCCTCCCGCGTTTCGTGCGGACCGCCTACCACTTGCTCGGTCTGCGAACCTTCTTCACCACCGGGGAGAAGGAGACGAGGGCGTGGACCTTCCGGGCGGGCTCACGGGCCCCTCGCTGTGCCGGGGTCATCCACTCGGACTTCGAGCGGGGTTTCATTCGTGCCGAAGTGATCTCCTCGGCTGATCTGCTCGGGCTCGGCTCGTGGTCGAAGTCGCGGGAGGCCGGCCGACTTCGGGTCGAGGGTAAGGACTACGAGGTGGCCGACGGCGATGTCCTCGAGATCCGCTTCAACGTGTGAGGGCGTGTCGTGGGGTGGCTGGTCTGCGACGATCGCGTGCTCGCAACGCTCGAAGTGGCCGACACGGCGTGGCGACGGGGACGTGGATTGCTCGGGCGGGACGGCTTCGACGGGGCCCTCCTGTTCCCCGCCACCCGGTCGGTGCACACCCTCGGAATGCGGTTCCCCATTGACGTGGCGGTGTGTACTGCCGACCTTGAGGTCATCGACGTGGTGACCGTCCGTCCCAATCGACTCATCCTGCCTCGTCGCAGTGGACGCCAGATTGTGGAGGCGCCTGCGGGTGCGTTCGCCCACTGGGGTGTGCTCCCCGGTGATCACCTCGAGGTCCGAGGTGACTGACGACGGCGCGGCCGGTCGTGGAGGCGGAGCACTCGTGCTGGTCGCCACCCCCATCGGCAATCTCGGCGATCTGCCACCACGGGCGATCGCCGAGTTCGCCGCCGCCGATGTGGTCGCCTGTGAGGACACTCGTCGCACGGGGCGGTTGCTCGAAGCTGCGGGGGTCCGGGCTCGCAGGCTGGCCGTGGTCAATGACCACACCGAGCCCTCCATGATCCCCGAGATCGTCGGGATCGTGCGCCGGGGAGAGCGGGTGGTCCTCGTCACCGATGCCGGTACGCCGGGGATCGCCGATCCCGGCGAGCGGCTGGTGGCCGCCGTCGTTGCTGCGGGATTGCGTGTGGAACACGTCCCGGGACCGAGTTCACCGGTCGCCGCGCTCGTGTTGAGTGGCATGTCGACGGGCCGATTCGTGTTCGAGGGATTCCTTCCTCGTCGGGGCAGTGATCGGCACGACCGCCTTGCGTCGGTGGCCGCCGAGCAGCGCACTGTGGTTCTCCTCGAAGCGCCCCACCGGGTGGCACGCACCGTCGCCGACCTCGCCGGGGTGTGCGGTCCCGATCGGGCGGTGGCGCTGTGTCGGGAACTGACGAAGATGTACGAAGAGGTGTGGCGGGGTTCGCTAGGGGCTGCCCTCGACCATCTCGTTGCCGTTCCACCCCGGGGCGAGTACGTGGTGGTGCTCGCAGGAGCGCCGGATCCAGAGGGCCCCACCGATGCCGAGATCCTCCATGCCCTTGCTGATCGGCGGGGGAGTGGCATGACGACGCGGGACGCCGTCGATGCCGTTACGGCGGCGACCGGCGTGTCCCGACGCCGGGTCTACGAACTCGCCGTGACGTCCGTCGAGGACCAGCCGGACACTCGGGGCACCGCAGAGGACTGATGCGTCGGTAGTGTGCGGGGCGTGCCGCCGTTCTACGTCACCACACCGATCTACTACGTGAATGACGTACCCCATATCGGCCACGCCTACACGACGGTGACCGCCGATGCCCTCGCCCGATGGCACCGACTCAATGGTGACGACACCTTCTTTCTCACGGGTACCGATGAGCACGGCCTCAAGGTGTTGCGGGCAGCAGAGGCGAATGACTGCTCGCCCCAGGAGTGGGCCGACCGCACCTCCGCTCGGTTCCGCGAGGCGTGGGACCTGCTCGGTATTGCCTACGACGACTTCATCCGAACCACTGAAGGCCGACATGAACACGCTGTGCAGGCCCTGTTGCAGCGCATCTACGACAACGGCCACATCTACAAGAGCACCTACTCAGGGTTGTATTGCGTGCCCTGCGAGGCCTACTACGCCCCTACTGATCTCGTGGGTGACGAGATGTGCCCGGTCCACGATCGGCCGGTTGAGCACCTCGAGGAGGAGAACTGGTTCTTCCGCCTCTCGGCGTTCGCCGAGCCGTTGTTGGCCTGGTACGAGGCGCAGTCGGGGGCGGTGACTCCGGTGGGTAAGCGCAACGAGGCGCTTGGCATCATTCGTCAGGGACTCGCGGATATCTCCATCTCCCGGACGTCCATTGACTGGGGGGTGCCGGTCCCATGGGACCCGTCACAGGTCTTCTACGTCTGGTACGACGCCCTCATCAACTACGCCACGGCCATCGGGTACGGCACCGATCGCCAGCGATTCGACGCCTGGTGGCCACACGTCCACCACCTGATCGGCAAGGACATCCTGCGATTCCACTGCGTCTACTGGCCGGCCATGTTGCTTGCTGCCGGCGAGGAACCTCCGGCCAACATTCATGTGCACGGCTACCTGCTCGTGGGTGGCGCCAAGATGTCCAAGACCGCCCTGAACCAGATCTTTCCCGCCGATCTCGTTGAAACGTTCGGGGTGGACGGGTTCCGCTACCAGTTCCTGCGGGATCAGTCGTTCGGGCCCGACGGGGACTTCTCCTTTGAAGGCATGGTCACCCGGTACAACACCGATCTCGCCAACAATCTCGGCAATCTCCTGAGTCGGGTAGCTACCGTCGTGAACAAGGCCTGTGGGGGTGTTGGGCCTGCCCCCCATCCTGAGAGTCCGTTGGCAGACGTGGCCGCACGGGTACTGGCCGAGGCGAGCCGTCACTGGGAGAGCGTGGCGCCATCACAGGCGCTAGAGGCCACCTGGTCCCTCGTGCGGGAGGCGAACGCCTACCTCGAGGCGAACGAACCGTGGAAGATGCCGCCCGGAGCGGAACTCGATGCTGTCCTCGGTGACGCGCTCGAGGTGCTGCGCATCGTGGCCATCCTCGCCACCCCGGCGATTCCCACGACGTGCGCTGAGATCTGGCGGCGCATCGGTTTAACAGGAACGCCGGGTGACGAGCCGCTGCCGGCATCGGCGGCGTGGGGTCGCTACCCCGGTGGCTTGACCGTGGTGAAGGGTGATCCGTTGTTTCCTCGTCTCAGCGTCGAGAGCTGAGGTTCGGATCCGGTGCGCTGGGTCGACAGTCACTGCCACCTCGATCCGGAGGCTGACTTGGCTCAGGTGCTGGGAGAAGCCCGTGCGGCGGGCGTCGAGTACCTCGTCAACGTGGGGACCGACGTGGCCTCATCGAGGGGCGCCATCGAGGTGGCCCAGGCGAATGCAGGTGTTTGGGCCACGGCCGGGGTGCACCCCCATGACGCAGCGGGGGGTCTCGAGGGTCTCGAGGAGCTCACTCTTGCTGATCGGGTGGTGGCCATTGGCGAATGTGGTCTCGACTACCACTACGACCACTCACCCCGAGAGACCCAACGCGAGGCCTTCGCGGCCCAGTTGGCCATCGCTTCCCGAGTCGGGCTCCCCGTCGTGGTCCACGCCCGTGAAGCGTGGCCAGACACCTTTGAGATCCTGAGGGCTGAGGCGGGGTCATTGACCGTGGTGATGCACTGCTTCACGGGCGGACCAGACGAGGCCCGTCAGTGTCTTGATCTCGGGGCCTATCTCTCCTTCAGCGGGATCGTCACCTTCCCCAACGCCCCCGAGGTGCGCGAAGCGGCGGCACTGTGTCCTCCTGACCGCCTTCTCGTTGAGACCGACAGTCCGTATCTCGCTCCGGTGCCGAACCGCGGGAGGCGGAATCAGCCGGCATGGGTCCCCCACGTGGGGGCGGTGGTGGCAGAGGCGCGTGGCGAAGGTGTCTGGGAGGTGGCCGAGCGGACGACGGACAACGCCGTCGCCGTCTTTGGTCTCGACACCGCCTGACGACCGGTCGGGCGCAATCTGAATGTCAGCGCTGTAATTTTACCTCGGGGACATATTCCCGATAAAGCCTGCAATTCCGGGGTTTTACGGTCTCCCGGGGTGCCAAAAACATGACGGTGAGATGACAAAGGTTGCGAATACGTTACGGAACTGCTTAGCGTTGTCGTCATGTCGCAATCAGGAAAGGGTCGCTCGAAGGCCCGAACCACAATTGACCGTGCCCCCCGATCGACCTCACCGGTTCGGGGTCGGTTCTTCCTCTCCGGTCTGGCGGTGGTCATGCTGGCGGTGCCGGTGGTCGTGGTGGTCAATGCCTCCGACTTCCCCGATGGCCCGGCCATTGCCGAGTCGGCAACCACGGTCCCCCTCGTCGACCGGATGGTCGACACCGTCGCCGACCTCGTGGCTGCCGAGTCCGCCCGTCCGGCCGTCGCCGTGGCCGCCCTCCCCGAGGCGCCCGCTCCGACCGTGCCGTCAACCGTCCCCGTCCCCACGACCGCGGCCCCCCCGCCCCCAACGACACCTCCGGCGCCTGTCACCGTGGAGTTCTCCGCCGAGCAGATCGCCTACTTCGAGACCCTCGAGGCTCAGGCCGCGGCCGAACGAGCTGCAGCCGAAGAACTGGCCCGGTGGGAGCGTCTGGCGGGACCGTCGGTGGCCCCTGACTCGTACTGGGATCGCATGGCCTACTGCGAGACTGCCGGGAACTGGGCGCATTTCCCTGACGGCACCTGGACCGGAGGGCTCGGGATCTACAACCAGACTTGGATTGGATGGGGAGGAGGCGAGTTCGCTCCCAAGGCCGGCCAGGCCACTCGGGAGCAGCAGATCATCGTCGCCAACCGCATCGCTACCCTCGGTTACAACGGTCTGGGCCCCGTCGGTTACTCGGCGTGGGGCTGTCTCGCCACTGTCGGCTACCCCTGAGCACCGGGTTCAGGCCGACCCCATGGCCCTAGTCTTGGGGACGTGGAGACGCTGATTCTGTGACCCTTTCGCCTCGACGGGTCAACGAACTCCTCACTGCCCACGGCATCGACCCTCGTCGGGGGTTCGGCCAGAATTTCGTTGCCGACCCCAATACGGTGCGTCGCATCGCCCGACTGGCGTCCGTTGGTCCGGCGGATCGCGTCATAGAGATCGGTCCCGGACTCGGGTCGCTGACACTGGCGCTCTGTGAGACCGGGGCGCAGGTCGTCGCCGTCGAGACGGACGATCGTCTGCTCCCCGTCCTCGACGAGGTCCTCGCTGGTGGCGGGGTGAGCGATCAGGTGCGAGTGGTCAAGGCGGATGCCCTCACCGCAGACTGGCCCGACGTACTCGGCCCAGGACCCGAGGGTCCGCCCTGGGTCCTGGTGGCGAACCTTCCTTACAACGTTGCGGCCACCCTCGTGTTGCATCTGCTCGACACCGTTCCCCAGATCAGCCGGATGGTGGTCATGGTCCAGCGGGAGGTCGGGGAGCGGCTGGCCGCTCCGGCCGGTTCAGGTGCCTATGGGATCCCTTCGGTGAAGGTGGCTTACTGGGCTGATGCCGCGGTGGTGGCCCGTATCCCGGCCACCGTGTTCGTGCCGCGGCCCCGTGTTGAGTCGGTCATCGTTGAGATTCGCCGTCGGGACCATCCCCGAACTGACGCCGATCCGGACACGATGTTCTCCTTGGTGCGCCAGGCGTTCGGCCAACGCCGCAAGATGCTGCGACGTTCACTCGCTGACGCGGTGCCCGAGGGCGCCTTCGCCGCTTCGGGCATTGAGCCATCCCAGCGACCCGAGGAGCTCGACGTGGAGGCGTGGGGACGGCTTACTGAGGCGTGTGCGGCGGCCCGGTAGCGTCGGGCCCATGGTGCTCCTCGCCGCCCCGGCCAAGGTCACATTGTCGCTGCGAGTGACCGGTCGCCGTCCCGACGGCTACCACCTGATCGACGCTGAGATGGTCACCGTCGATCTCATCGATCTCATCGATCTCATCGAAAACGACCCTGCCGAGGCGTCCACGGTGACGGTCGTCTCCGCCGAGCCGGAAGGTGGTGCGGTCTCCCTCGACGCCATTGCACTGGGGCCAGACAATCTCGTCAGCCGGGCCCTCGTTGCTGCCGGCCGGACTGCGCGGGTCACGCTCCGCAAACGGATCCCTGCCGGTGCGGGCCTCGGTGGTGGCTCCGCCGACGCTGCTGCTGTGCTGCGCTGGGCCGGCCTGACCGATCCCGCCATGGCCGTCCGTCTCGGTGCCGACGTGCCGTTCTGCGTCGTCGGCGGTCGTGCCCTGGTCAGTGGGATCGGGGAAGTCGTCGAGCCGTTGGATTACGTCGAGGAGACGCTGACCCTCCTGACCCCACCGTTGTCGTGCTCCACGGCGGCGGTCTACGCCGCATGGGACGCCCTTGGGGGGCCGAGTGCGGAGGGGCCCAATGACCTCGAACCGGCCGCCTTGGTCGTCGAACCGGAACTGGTCAGGTGGCGCGACGAACTGGCCGAAGTGACGGGGGAGCGGCCGCTGCTCGCCGGGAGTGGCTCGACGTGGTTCGTTCGCGGCGCCCATCCCGGTCCAGGCCGGGTGGTCGTGCGGACGGTGCCCGCTGGATGGCACCCGTCTGATACCGA
>JALRFT010000015.1 GCA_023261915.1 Acidimicrobiales bacterium
AACATTGGTTCGGTCCTCGCCCCCGGCGGCGGCGCGCCAACGATCCCCGCCGGTAGCGACGTCGCCGAGTTGCGACTCGCCTACGAGCAGATCGCGGCATGGGATTCCAACGCCGCCGACGACTTCTACCTCAGCGTGGCCGACGGACGGGTCGCCGCCGAGGGCCACTCTGCTGGCGGGCCAGCCATCGCCAAGCTGAAGGAAGCCGGCGTCCCGGTCGCCACCCTGATCGGATGGGCGACTGTCCCCTTCACCCCATCAGGCAAAGGCACCACCCCGGTGCTGCTGGTCCCCGGCGAACGCGACAACGTCGTCGAGACCGAAGGCATCATCGCCGGGTTCAACGGCCTGTCGGCACCCAAGCAGCTCGTCGTCATCGCCCGCGCCGGCCACAACCCGGTGCTCGATGTTTGCGCACCCATCCGACGTCAGGGTGGCCTGACTAAGTTCGGCGGCATCCTCGCCACACTCGGCGAGCTCGGTGAGGATGGTTGCCTCGACGGCTACCTGCTCCCAGGGTTGTCAACGGCGCTCATCCGCCACCTCGCCGTGGCCCAGCTCCGTTGGGCATTCGGTGACGACGTGGAGCGGACGTCACTCAGCGAAGACTTCCTCCGCCAGGAGTTCCGTGCGGCCGTCGGCACCGTATCGACCCTCATGGCTGGCTGAGACCGCATCTGCGGGGTCCCGAACCGGGACGCTCAGGAACGATCAGTAGGGTTTCGGAAACACGCCAGCGTCCCGGAGATCACCATGCCTGCAGCCTCACAACGAGATGAACTCATCCGCATCGTCGTCGAACAGGGCCTCACCAGTTTCGATGAGCCGGTGCGACTCGCTTCCGGAGCAATGAGTCGTGACTTCATCGATGCCAAGCGAGCACTCGCCCAAGGCAGCGATCTCCGAGTCGCCTGTGCCGCCATCGTGGAACTCGCTGCCACCATGGGCATCGCGTTCGACGCCTGTGGTGGGATGACGATGGGCGCCGACATGTTCGCCCACGGCGTTGCGCTCGAGGCCGACTGCGGGTGGTTCGTCGTGCGCAAGGCGCCCAAGGACCGCGGGACCCGACAGCAAATTGAGGGCAGTGTGCTCGGATCGGGGACACGGGTACTCATGGTGGAAGACACCATCACTACCGGTGGGTCCACCCTGACCGCGCTCGAGGTCGTGCGCGCCACTGGCGCCGAGGTCGTCTTGGTTACCGCTCTCGTGGACCGTGGTGACACTGCTACACCGGCATTCGCCGCCGCCGGCGTGCCCTACGCCCCGCTACTCACCTGGCGTGACATCGGCATCGATCCGGTGGTGCCACCGGCGTGAACCGGCCCGCCTGGCGCGATCCACTCACGTGGGTCGTGGTCGTTCTGGTCACCCTGCCCGTTGTGGTGGCGGCCATAGCGGCCCTTGGGCGCAACGGCGCGCTGGCGTCAGACATGGCACTGATCAATCTCCGCCTGCGGGACACCGGCACGGTCGACACGCCGCTCTTGGGGCCGTTCTCGCGCTACGGGTGGAACCACCCCGGGCCCCTGATGTTCTGGTTGCTGGCACCGATCTACCGAGTCCTCGGCACGGACCCCCAGGCCATGTACGCCGCCGGTGCAGTGGCCAACGCCATCGGCCTGGGTGCGCTGGTCGTACTCGCCCGGCGCTTCGGTGGTCGGCGCCTGCTGGCAGCGACCGCAGTGGGGGCCACCCTGCTGGTGGCGGGCACAGGCACCGTGATGGCCGACCCGTGGAACCCTTATCTCGCCATGGTCCCCTTCGCCGTCTTCCTCATGGCGGCGGCGGCCACCGCGGACGGCGATGTGGTCATGGTCCCCGTCGTGCTGGGTCTGGGTTCACTGCTGGTGCAAACCCACGTCGGGTACGCCGTGCTCGTTGCGGCGATCGGGATATGGACGCTTGGGTGGCTGGTGCGGAGATTCGTGCATCCCCCCGCCGACCGCCGGCGGCCGAGCAGGCGTACTGCGGTTCTCGTGGGGGTGATCTCAGTCATCGTCGTGGGTGCCGCCTGGGTGGGACCGGTCATCGAACAGGTCAGCAATGAGCCCGGCAACCTCACCAAGGTGGTCGAGTACTTCACCGGCAACGACAGCGAAGTCACTGGCGGTTCAGTTGGTTTCGGCGCACTCGCCCGACAACTCCATCCGCTCGGACCGTGGCTCGGTGGTCCTGAACGCACGGGAACCAACACCATTCTCAACGAAGCGAGTTTGTGGTGGGCGCTGCCCGCCATCGTCGGGCTCGGGGTCGCCATGGGGTGGTCGTGGCGACGCCGTGATCGACGGCCGCTGATGCTCGGTGGCACCGTCGCCGTGGGAATCGTGGCGGCGACGTTCGCCTCGACCCGGGTGACCGGCAGCGCCTACTTCTACCTGTTCCGATTCTGGTGGCCGCTGGCCATGCTCCTGTGGGTCACGATCGGGTGGGTCGTCCTACGGGCCGTGGCCGCAGTGGAGCCCACCCGTCGTCTGGCCCTTGCCACTGCTGCGCTCGTCGTGGTCGTGGGTGCGGGGACTGTGGCCAACAGCATCGAACTCTCCGGTGACCTTGCTCCTCTCCCCGGTGCCCCCGCCGTCACTGCGGTGACCGACACCGCACTGGACCGTCTGAAGCCCGGGGGCACCTATCTCGTGGAGGCCTCGGGCTGGTCGTTCTTCGGTGAACTGTTCGGGGTGATGGACCGTCTCGATGCCGAGGGGTTCACGGTCGTGACTGACCCCCGTTTCGTCACCCAATTCGGGGAGCGGCGGGTGCTCGGCGGTGAAGATGCCCCGAGCAACATCGACGGACGACTCGTCGTGGCCACGAACGGGTCAGTTGACTACCTCGCCCGCCAGCCCGGGTATGTGGCCCTCGCCTCGTGGGACCCTCTCGACGCCTCGGAGCGGGCCGAGACGCGGGTGCTGTGGGCCGATATCCGACGTCGGTTGGAGGGGGCGGGGTATCGGGATCTCGCCGCCGAAGTCGGCAACATCCCACTCGATGTGCTGTTGGCCAACACTGGAACGCTCGCCGATGATGTGGGCATCCCGGCAGCAACCCGAACGCGACTCGCCGATCTTGAACCCCGAGGCGTCCGGGTCACGTTGTTCCTCGCACCACCCGAAGACGCTCGGTCATGAGCGTGACCGAAAGCCCGACGGTGGCCACCGCGACCATCGGCGAGAGAGCCGGGTGGCGGGACCCGTTCACGTGGGTGGTGGCAGGACTCCTAGCTCTGCCGCTCGTCGTGTCGGCACTGCAGGCCATCATCGCCGGTGAACGGGCGGCGTGGGACTGGGCGCTACTCGAGTTGCGTATCCGCGACGTCGGTGGGGACAACACCCCACTGCTGGGTCCTTACTCACGCTACGGGTGGAATCATCCCGGGCCACTGATGTTTTGGATGCTGGCCCCGCTCTACCGGGCGCTCGGAGCAGACAGCGGTGCCATGTACGGGGCGTCAGCATTGCTCAACCTCGTTGCGCTCCTTGGGGTAGTGCTCGTCGCCCGACGACTCGGCGGACGGCGACTGCTTGGCGTCGTCGCCATTGCCATCACGCTCTTCACCGCCAGCGCCGGTGCCATCCTCGCCGACCCCTGGAACCCATTCCTTACCCTGCTGCCATTCGCCCTGTTCGTACTCGCCGCGGCGGCCGTCGCCAGCGGTGACTTCCTCATCACCCCGGTACTCGTAGCCGCCGGGTCCTTCGTGGTGCAGTCCCACATTGGTTACGCCGTATTCATCGTGCTGATCGCCGTGTGGGCACTGGTGGCGGGATCGGTGGTGGCCTGGCGTCGGTGGAACCCGGGGCGGCGACTCAGTTCCGCTCAGCGCTGGGCTGCCATTGGAATCTCGGCTGGTGTGTTGCTGGTGGCGTGGGCCGTGCCACTCGCCGAGCAGGTGACCAACCAGCCCGGCAACGTCACCGAGATCATCGACTACTTCTCAACGACCACCGACGAACCCATCGGGCTCACCGAAAGCCTGCGGGTCGCCGGACTCGAGCTGGCACCCGTCGCTCCGTGGCTCGGGGGGAATGAGCCGATCGAACGCACCGTGCTCGTGACCTCGACGTCGGCCTGGTGGGCAATGCCCGCAGTGCTCCTGCTCTTCGGGGCACTGTGGGTGTCGTGGCGACGTCGCGACGTCGCCACCGGAGCCCTGACCGCCACTGCGGCGGTGGCTGTGGTCGCCGGCGTCGTGGCCATGTCACGTATCACCGGCCCGACGTACTTCTACCTGGTCCGACCGTGGTGGGTGGTGGCGATGATCGTGTGGGTGGCGATCGGCTGGGTCGCCATCCGCCGGATCCCCCTGCGCAACTCGACAGTGGTGCCACCGGCCATGGCCGGTCTCGCCCTTGGCCTCGTGATCAGCGTGCTCGGTGTCGGATCGATCCTCAACAGTGTCGAGATGGCCGCCGGGCCGGGTCCTGATCCGAATCGGACGGCCATCGAAACCATGGCTGACAGCATCCTCGCCGGCCTCCAACCCGGTGCCACCTACGCCGTCATGCCCGCCGGACAGTCACGGGGCGAAGCACTCGACGCCGTCGTCAACCTGCTCGAGGGGTCGGGCTATCCCGCCTTCACTCACCCGTTCTTCGACACCGAATTCGGCGTGTGGCGGGTGTTCGGTGGCCCCGGGGTCCCCGATGATTTCGCCGGCACCGTCGTCGTCGCCACCAGCGAATCGTTCTTCGACGGCGGCCGACCCGGTGGGCTCATCCTGCTCGCCTCCTTTGATCCGCTCACGGCCGCCGAACGCGCCGAGCTCGAGAGTCTCGCGGCCGAGGTGAAGTCGTCACTGGCGGCCCGCGGTCGGAACGACCTCACTGGATTCATCTCCGCTCTCGACATCGCCGACACGCTCGCCGAAGCCGGCATTGACCGAGCCACACTCGGGCGAATCGTTGCCCTCGAAGAGAAGGGGATCCGGGTCGCGGTGTACCTCGACCCCCGGCCCGTCACCACTGCGGGACTCCTGGCGCCGGGCGGCGTGTGACCACCGGTCGCTTCGCTCCCACCCCGTCGGGGATGCTCCACGTCGGCAACCTCCGCACTGCGCTGCTGGCGTGGTTGGCGGCTCGCTCCTCCGACAACGGTCGAGGACGGTTCCGGCTGCGCATCGATGACCTCGACCCGGCCGCTCGGGACCGTGAGGTCGCCCGTCGGCAGCTCAACGACCTCGCCACCCTCGGCATCGATCACGATGGTGCCATCGAGTACCAGAGCGAGCGCTTCGACCGGTACGACGCAGCCATCGGCCAACTGGGTGGGGCGGGACTGACCTATCCATGCTGGTGTTCGCGGGCCGAGGTGCAGGCGGCGTCGATGGCCCCCCACGAAGACGGCTGGCCCGAGGGGGCCTACCCCGGCACCTGTGCCGATCTCGACACCGCCGGTCGAAACCGGCGCGCCGCCGAGACGGGGCGACCCCCAGCCCTGCGACTTCGGGCTGGCGGAGTGACGTCCACCATCGATGACGCCGTCCACGGTCGGTTCACCGGCATCGTGGACGACTTCGTCCTACGTCGTGCCGATGGGGTGGCGGCCTACAACCTGGCGGTGGTGGTCGACGATGACGACGCCGGTGTGGACCAGGTGGTGCGCGGCGACGACCTGTTGGCCTCCACCCCGCGCCAGGCCCACCTCGCTCGGCTGCTCGGCGTGACCGTTCCCCGCTACGTCCACGTTCCGCTCGTGACCGGCCTCGGGGGAGAACGTCTCGCCAAACGTGGAGGGGCGACCACTCTGGGCGAGTTGGAAGCGTTGGGCGTGACCCCACCCCAGGTTCTCGCCCATCTCGGCCGCAGTCTTGGGATGGACCCGGGCGATGAGACGTCGCTCGCCGTCGACCTGCTCACCAAGTTTGACCTCACCCGTCTCCCACGGTCACCGTGGTCCGTGAACCCTACGGACTGGGCGGTGTGAACGACTCACCAGTTGGGACGAAGCGGGAGATCGTCGGTTCCGTCGGGGTGGGGGCGCACGGCGAGCACCTGGTGCACGGCAATGGACCCTCGTTCGAACCCTCTCGCTGACCGCGCCATGTATAGCCGCCACACACGCGCCCGACGCTCACCGACCATGGCCACCGCCTCATCCCAGTTGGCCTCAAGATTCGCCACCCAGTGACGCAGCGTCTGCGCATAGTGCGGTCGCAGGCTCTCGACGTGACGCACCTCGAGTCCGGCAGCCTGCAGGTGGGTCACCACCGCACCGACCTCGAACAGTTCGCCGTCGGGGAACACGTAGCGGTCCATGAACGCCGAGTCGACACGGGTGGCCCGTGACGATCCCAGCGCCTCGGCCACCCGGTTGGCCGTCACCCGCGAGCGGGCCAGACGCCCCGAGGAGGTTCGGGCCGGCGGGCGACTGATGGCGTGGTTGAGCACCCGGCCCCCGGGGCGAACCAGCCGGTGCAGCGTCGACGTGTAGTCGTCCACCCCGGCACGCCCAACATGTTCAAACATCCCGATGGAACTGATGGCGTCGAAAGGACCATCGTGCACCTCGCGGTAGTCCTGCACCCGGATCTCGACCTTGCCGTCGAGACCGGCAGCGGCGACGCGCTGACGGGCAAGTTCGGCTTGTTCCTCAGAGATCGTGACCCCCACCGCCACGACGTCGTGGTGGCGGGCGGCGTGGAGCACCATCCCGCCCCAGCCACACCCGATGTCGAGCAGTCGCATACCCGGGGCGAGGCCCAGCTTCTGACAGATCAGCTCGTACTTCGCTTCCTGGGCGGCATCGAGCGGTGTGTCCACGCCGTCGAACACCGCACACGAGTACGTCATGGTGGGACCGAGGAACAGCCGATAGAAGTCGTTCGACACGTCGTAGTGGTGACTAATCGAGTCGGCGTCCCGGGCCTTTGAGTGACGTCGCCCACGCAACGCCGACTCTTCCGGCGGGGGCGGCATCCGCCGAAGAGCGCTGGGTCCGACGTGACGTAGCAACTGCACGACCGCCGACGGCGGGACCTGGGCACCGTTGAAGTGCTCAAGTTCGCCAATGGCCGCCCACAGGTCGCCGCGCACGTCGATGTCGCCCGCCACCCACGCCCGGGCCACACCCAATTCCCCCGGTCGCATCACAACCCGCGCCACGGCGTCGGGGCGCACGATGACGAGTACCGGGGCACCGTCGTCGGCGGGACCGGCCCGACTTCCGTCGTAGGCCTCCACCGCAAGACCCTGCGGGGATCCGATCATCTCGTGGACGAGTCCAGCCAGCATCGCCGCCTCCTCGGAACGCGTGTGTGCCGTCGTCGTGGAGTAGCCCCAAGGGTATGGCGAAGCCCGCAGCGTTGCTCGGCAAACCATCCGAACCCTGCCGCGACAGGGATTTCTCAGCCGGCGAGACCTTCAGCCACGAGACGTTCGAGGACCAGATCGGGCTGTTCGTCCTCGAGACGCTGCAGCCACATGGTGCTCTCAAACAGGGCGAGCAGCGTGCCGTCGGAGCGGGCCAGGACCCGCACGCCGCGCTGACGACGCAGCGCCTCGGCACTCGGGGCGTCGGTACGGCGGGCCACCCGATAGGACGTGGGCCGCAGCTCGACGGGAGCACCGAACTCGTTGGTCAACCGGTGCACGGCCACCTCGAACTGCATGGGCCCGACCGCGGCGAGCACCGGTTCGGACTCGTTCCCCTCCGGGTCCCGCAGCACCTGCACCACACCTTCTTCATCGAGTTGTTCGACGCCCTTGCGGAACTGCTTGAACCGCGACGTATCAGTAGTGCGGGCGATGCTGAAGTGCTCGGGGGCGAACGACGGAATGGGCGGGAACTCGACCGGGTCGGCGAGATAGAGCGTGTCGCCCACCCTCACGTCGGTGGCGTTGACGAGACCGACAATGTCACCGGGCCACGCCTCGTCGACCGTCTGGCGCTCGGCGCCGAACATCTGGTGGGCGTACTTGGTGGCGAAAGGCTTCGTTGTGCGGGCAATGGTCACGACCATGCCCCGCTCGAACCGGCCCGAGCAGACCCGCAGAAAGGCGATGCGATCCCGGTGGGCAGGATCCATGTTGGCCTGGACCTTGAACACGAAGGCCGAAAACGGTGACGCCAGCGGCCGCGGCGTGCCCCCGGCGTCAGGCCGCGGAGCGGGCGGGGGCACTAGGTCAACCACAGCGTCGAGGAGCATCCCCACCCCGAAATTCGTCAGGGCCGACCCGAAGAACGCCGGCGTGGCTTGGGCCGTGCGGAAGGCGTCGACGTCGAGATCATCGAGCAGTCCCGCCTCGTCGACGGCCGCCGTCCACGCCCCCCCCTCCTCGCTGGCCGCCCGGTCGGCGTCCACGATTTCCTCGGGCGCCACCGTCGCCCCCCGGGCCGTGCGGGTGAAGCGGGTATAGACGCCAGTGCGGCGGTCGATGACGCCGCGGAAGTCCCCGGCGATACCGACCGGCCAGGTCACCGGCATGACTCGGAGCTTGAGCATGGACTCGATCTCGTCAACGACCTCGAGGGGGTCACGACCGGGCCGGTCCCACTTGTTGATGAAGGTGAGCAGCGGCATGCCGCGTTGACGACACACTTCGAACAGTTTGAGCGTCTGGGGCTCGATGCCTTTGGCGGCGTCAAGCACCATCACCGCGGCGTCACAGGCGGCCAGGACGCGGTAGGTGTCCTCGGAAAAGTCGCGGTGACCAGGAGTGTCGAGCAAGTTCACGACACAGTCTCGGTAGGTGAACTGCACCGCCGCCGACGTGATCGAGATACCGCGCTTTTGCTCCAGATCCATCCAGTCCGAGGTGGCTGAACGTCGGCCCGAGCGGGCCTTGACGGCACCGGCCTCTGACGACAACGCCCCGCCGTAGAGCAGGAACTTCTCAGTCAGTGTGGTTTTGCCAGCGTCGGGATGGGAGATGATGGCGAAGGTGCGACGGCGACGAGCCTCGACGACGACCATGTCCCCAGACGCGCTGGCGGTCGCGCGGTCACCAGGTTCGACGTCGGGTGCGGACACCCGGTCAGCCTATGAGGTCAGCGTGCGGCGGCGTAACAGGCGTTGATGAGATCGAGGCTGCGGTTGTCACCGGCGAGGCCGATGTCCATGCGGTTCATCACGTAGCCGAACGCTAGGCCAGCTTCCGGATCGGCCCACCCGACCGAACCACCGGCGCCGAAGTGACCAAAGGACTGCTGGCCGCCAATGGGCGAGGCCGAGGAGTGGACCATGAACCCGAGGCCGAACTGCACGTCCATGTCCATCAGCACGAAGTTGGGGCCCTCAGTGCGCTGGCGCGTGGCCTCAGCCACCTGACCAGGGGCAAGCAGGCGCACACCGTCCACCTCGCCGATGCACGCCGAGTACATGCGGGCGATGGAACGGGCGTCGGTGATCCCGTTGGCCGCAGGAACCTCGGCGGCCCGCATGGCCCGGCTGTTCCAGATGTCGGAATCGGCGAGAGCGAACCCGGGAGCGAACAACGCCTTGCCCAACGGGGTGTCCGGGCCGAGGAAGGCCTTGAACATCTCCACGACCGGATCGGGCTCTCCGGCCGCCTCAGCCGCCATGGCGTCCACCGACACCGAAGGCGGGATGAACGAGATGAGTCGGCCGACGCGTGGTTCCTCGGCCTCGGGCAGTCCGATCCAGAAGTCGAGACCCAGGGGGCCAGCGACCTCTTCGGCGAAGTAGGTGCCCACGCTGCGCTGGGCGACGCGGCGGATGACCTCACCCACCAGCCAGCCGTAGGTGGTGGCGTGGTAGCCGTGCTTGGACCCCGGTTCCCACGCCGGATGCTGGTTCTCGAGGGCCTCGATGACCGGTTCCCATGAGAGGGCTTCCTCGGCTGTCATCGAGCCATCGACCCATGCCAGCCCGGCCTGATGACTGAGGATGTGGGCGACGGTGATCTCGTCCTTGCCGTTGCGGCCGAATGCCGGCCAGTAGTCGGCCACGGGAGCGTCGACATCGATGAGGCCTTCCTGGGCCAGCCGGTTGGCACAGATGGCTGTGGCTCCCTTGGTCGTGGAGAACACGAGCATCAAGGTGTCCTCATCCCAGGCTGCGCCCGTCTCAATGTCGGCGACACCGCCCCAGAGGTCGACCATCTTGACGCCCTCGTGGTAGCAGGAGAACCCGGCGCCCACCTCAAGTCCGTTGGCGAAGTTGGCCGCGAAAACGTCACGCACGCCCTCCCAGCCGGGTGCGGTCCAGCCGTGCACGGTGCTGGCAGTGGTGTCAGTCATGAGATGTCCTCTCGCTTGAAGATGATGGTCAATTCTCGACGATGGTTACGGATCGTCATTGGTCACTGTTGGCAGTTGGCGCACCAACCGATGAGGTCCATGCGGTGGTGACCCACGCTGAACCCACTCTGGTGGGCGACATCGCGGAACACCTCGTCCATGGCGGACTCCAACTCAGACGGCACACTGAAGTCCTTGACCGTGCCACACCCGGCACAGATGAGGTGGTGGTGATGGTGACCGGTGAGGTCCTCGGCAAGTTCGAATCGGGTGAATTCGTCATCGGTCACCACACGATCAACGACCCCCGCCGCCTCGAGGATCGTCAGGTTTCGGTACACCGACGACTGGGTCAGTCCCTCGTGGCGTTCGAGAACCTCGACCACGGTCAGAGGGTGCGGGGCGGCGGCGAGGAGTTCGACGAGGGCTCGACGACCCGAGGTGTAGCGCTGATGGTCCCGGGTGAGTCGCACCGCAGCGGCAGCGTGCAGGTCCTCGGTTCCACCGATGACGTGAGCGCTGGCAGTGTTGGCGGCCATCCGCCGCATCGTAGCGACCCGGGGGCGAACTCCCCGGAGGGCGGTCCTGCCGGTCAGCGTTAGGCTCCCCGACGTGCCCACCCCCAGAGATGCCACGTACCCCGACGCGCCTGACATCTCCCCGCCAGCGCCGGGCTACGCCGGTGCCCGGCGGCCGGATCGCAGCCGGTGGGTCGAAGCCAACGGTCTACGTCTCGCCACCTACGAATGGGGCGACCCCACCGGGCCGGTGATCTTCATGGCCCACGGCGGGTTCGACTTTGCCGGCACCTTCGACCAACTTGCACCCCGGCTCGCCGACGCCGGTTGGCGGTGCATCTCATGGGACGCCCGGGGTCACGGCCACTCCCAACACGCCCCCCTGTATTCGTGGACAGCAGATGAACGCGACGCGCTCGCGGTTCTCGACACGGTCACCGACGAACCGGTCGTGTTCCTCGGCCACTCCAAAGGCGGTGGGCTCATGCTCGACATGGCCCACGCCGTTCCCCACCGGCTCACCCATCTCGTGAACCTCGACGGATTGCCGAGCCGGAACGCCTGGCCGGACCTCGCCGAGCGGGAACGCACCGTCATGTTGCACAGCGAACTCACGGCGTGGCTGGACCACCGGCGACGGATCGCCTCCGCCGAACGTCCACCGGGCACGATCGCTGAACTGGCTGCCCGGCGGGCCCGGATGAACCCGCGACTCGATCAGGCTTGGCTTGAGTACGTGGTGCCCATCGGTGCCACCGAATACGACGACGGGTGGCGATGGAACATCGACCCGTCGTTGCGCTTCGGTGGATTCGGCCCGTGGCGACCGGAATGGGCGATGGAACATCTCCCCGGCGTCGGCGTCCCGGTGCTCGGCGTACTCGGTCTCGAGTACGAAATCATGGGCTGGGGTACGACCCCCGACGACGTGCTGGTCAACCTCCCCTCACGCGGTCGCTACGAAGGTCTCGAAGGAGTCGGCCACTTCGTGCATATCGAGGCACCCGACACGGTGGCCGCCCTCATCGTCGACTTCCTCGGTGACCCCCCGGTGACCGGCGGCGGACGGGAGGCGGCCCGAACGACGGCGCCACAGTGGGAAGCCCCGACGGCACCAGACCTTCCCACCGGGGTGACCCCGCTCACCCACGGCAAAGTGCACCTCGCCCTGCACCATCTCCGGCCGGCGGCCGGCGACACCGACCACCACCCCCTGCTCGTCATCCACGGCCTCGGCGAGCACACCACCGATCTGCCTCCGGAGGCCGAGGCGTGGCCCGGGCCGGTATTCGGTCTCGACCTCACCGGTCACGGTCTGTCGTCAGTGCCCACTGGGGGTGGTTACACCGCTGAGGTCCTCATGGCCGACGTCGATGCAGCACTCGCCGCACTGGGACCATGCACATTGTTGGGCCGGGGTCTCGGCGCCTACGTGGCGCTCCTCGCTGCCGGTGGTCGCCCCGAGTCGGTACGAGGCGCCGTACTCGCCGACGGACCCGGTCTGGTCGGTGGCGGCATCCGACCGCACTCACCAACGCTGCCCCGACTGACGTCGGGCACCGGTGCGACCCCCGACCCGGTGGTGATGCTCGAAATGGCCCGCGACGTGCGCCCACCCGACTACGCCACCGACTACGTCCGTCAGGCGCTCGAATGGTCGGGCCTCGATACCCCCATCGCCGTGTGCACCCGCGTCCGACCCGAATGGGTGGCGGCTGTCGTCGATCAGCCCGGGGTGCTCGACACCACCGTGCAACAAGCTCTCGCGAGGTACGCCGATGCGGCTGCTCCCTGACCGCCTCGTCGCCACCGACCTCGACGGCGCCACCCTCGGCACCGCCGTCGTCGACGGCAGCGGCTCCTACCAACTCGGACCACTGCAAGTCGACCTCGATCTCGACTGTGACCATGCCGGATTGCCAGCGTGGTCATGGTCGGTCGCCAATGCCGGTGATCGGCCGGTCCCGGTGTGGTCGGTGGGACTCGTACTGCGAGTGGAGCACACCGGACCGCTGCGCATGTTCCGACACGGTTACCAGTCGTGGTCAGCGTGTGACGTGGCCACGCTCGGGATCCACGAGGACCCGTCCCACGCCAACTCGTCGGGTCTCGAGCTCATTCAGGGCGTCCACCACGCCGATCAGCGCACCGCCGAGCCCGGCGAACTCCGGTCGGAGTTCGTGACCGTGCTCGCCGATGCCAGCGTCGAGTCCGGGCCGTTCGCCACCGGTGCCCTGCGAGTCGGGTTCAACGGGGGGGTGAACCATGACGGCACCTTCCGGTTGCGCTTAGTTGACACCGGTGACACCGAACTCACCACGGAGGCGTTCCTCGGGGGAGCCCGTCTCGATCCCGGGGTTCGCTTCGTCCTCCACGGCGCCTCCACCGGGAGCGGGGCGCCGGCCTCAGCAATGCTGCGCGACTGGGCCCGTCACGTCGGCATGTTGGGTGGGGCGCGCACCACAGCACCGTTCCAGGTGGGTTGGTGCTCGTGGTACCACTACTTCCACGGCGTCACCGAAGCCGATCTCCGTTCCAATCTGGCGGCCAGCGACGCGTGGCCGTTCGATGTGTTCCAACTCGACGACGGGTTCCAGGCCGCCATCGGGGACTGGCTGGTGACCAACGACAAGTTCGAGACCGATCTCGCCGGACTCGCCGCCGCCATCACGACAGCCGGCCACACCCCCGGTCTCTGGTTGGCCCCGTTCATCGCCGCTCCCGACGCCCGGGTCCGCATCGACCATCCCGACTGGGTGGCGACCACCCGCGAGACCGGCGGTCCCCTCCCCGGCATGTTCAACCCCCCGTG
>JALRFT010000064.1 GCA_023261915.1 Acidimicrobiales bacterium
TCGCCACGGGATCGCCGCCCGGCAGATCGGTTCGCCCACAACCATCGAGGAACAGCTTGTCCCCCGCCACGAGACGACCATCCACGAGGAAACACTGGCTGCCCGGCGTGTGGCCGGGGGTATGGATCAACTCGACCTCAATCTCGCCGACCCGCACGACGTCACCCGACTCGTGGGTCACGAGTTCGGGCGGACCGACGCCCGTGGTGCGCTGCACCCACGGCGCTTCCTCGGCCTGCACATGAATGGGGACGGACACCTGCTCAAGGAGTCGGGCCACGCCTTCAATGGACAGTCCCATCATGTCGCCCCCCACGTGATCAGGGTGGTAGTGGGTGGCGAGCACGCCGGTGAGTCGCATGTCGTCGGCGGCGAGGACATTGAGAATCCCCGTCGTGTCATAGGCGGGGTCGACGACGAGCGCCTCCCCCGTGGTGCGGTCCCCAATGAGGTAAACGAAGTTCACCATCTGGCGGGCCACCGGATCATCGCGGGCGATATCCCGCCCGACAAGCAGTTGTCGGAAGTACAGGTGGCTGTCCTCGGCGTCGGGGTGGTGGTGTTCGTGACGATGCATCGCAACCACACTACGGTGCCTAGCCGTGGGGCGTCGCTCGTGGACGGTGATCGGTGTGGGTGGTGTTGGCGGCTACTACGGGTCGCGCCTCGCCCTTGCCGGATTCGACATGCATTGGGTGGCTCGGGGTGACGCCGAGCACCTGCGACGTGAGGGGCTTGTCGTCACCTCCCCCAGGGGCGACGCCCATCTCACCGATCTTGCGGTGACTAACTCCGGCGACCCGCTGCCCGACACTGACGTGGTGGTGGTCGCCACCAAGACCATCAACAATGCCGGGATCATCCCGTGGCTGGCTGAGTGCTTGGCAGGCCGGTCAGCCACGCTCGTAATCCTTCAGAATGGTTTCGACGTGGAGCAGCCGTTCGTTGAGGCGCTCCGGGGTCCCGCACCCGACGTCGTCGTGGTCGGTGGTATGAGCTTCATCTGCTCGGCCCGCACCAGCCCAGGTGTGGTTGCCCACTTTGATTACGAACGGGTCACCCTTGGCACCACCGACCCGGGACCACGCGGGGACGCCGCCGTTGCGGCTGTCGTGGAGGACCTGTCGTCGGCCGGTGTGCCGACCGAGCCGCTCGCCGATCTCGTTGAAGGTCGGTGGCGAAAGCTGGTTTGGAACATCCCGTTCAACGGCCTGTCGGTGGTACTTGATGCCACGACCGCCGAGATGGTCAGCGACCCCGACACCCGTGCCATGGTGCGCAGCCTCATGGAAGAGGTCGTGGCCGCGTCAGAGGGAACGGGTCATCCGGTGGAGAAGTCCTTCATCGAGGAGATGTTCGACTCGACTGAGCGCATGGCCCCTTACGCCCCGTCAATGAAGCTCGATTACGAGGCGCGGCGCCCACTTGAACTCGAGGCCATCTACGCCGCCCCCGTGCGCGCAGCTGAAGCTGCGGGTGTGGAGATGCCGCGAACCACCGCACTCTGGCAGCAGTTGGCATTCCTCGACCGCCGTAACCGCAACGCTGATTAGCAGCACTTGTTCCGGCTCACCGGACGACAGTTGTCCTCAGGCCTGGAGCAGGATGGCGTCGCCCTGGCCACCGCCACCGCACAGCGCCGCCGCACCGAGACCGCCGCCGCGTCGCCGCAGTTCGTTGGCGAGGGTGAGAGCCACTCGGGTGCCCGACATGCCGAGGGGGTGACCAACGGCGATGGCGCCGCCGTTGACGTTCACCACGTCGGAGGTGATCCCCAATTCGGCCATCGAAGCCAATCCCACGGCGGCGAATGCTTCGTTGATCTCGAACAGCGAGACATCTGACAGCGACTTCCCGGCGGACTCAAGGGCCGCCAGGATTGCCCGCGACGGCTGGGTGAGCAGCGACGCATCGGGTCCGGCCACCTGGCCGTACCCGACGACCCGGGCCAACGGCGTGACGCCGAGACGCTCGGCCACGGCTTCTGACACCACGATCACCGCAGCCCCGCCGTCGGAAATCTGGGAGGCGTTGCCGGCGGTGATGTTGCCGGCCTTGTCGAAGGCGGGACGGAGCTTGCCGAGCGATTCTTCGGTGGTGTCGCCGCGCACACCCTCGTCGACGCTCACCACCAGCGGGTCACCCTTGCGCTGGGGGACCTCGACCGGAACGATTTCGTCGTCCAACAGACCGTTGGCCGCGGCCTGTGCGGCGCGCTGGTGGCTGGCGGCCGCCATGGCGTCCTGGGCATCGCGGGCGATGCCGGTGGAGGCGGCGTACTTCTCGGTACCCGCACCCATGGCGCACTGGTCGAAGGCACAGAACAACCCGTCGTACATCATGGAATCGACGACGGACTGATCACCGATTCGGTATCCGGCTCGGGCACCGGGGAGCAGGTAGGGGGCGTTGGTCATCGACTCCATGCCACCGGCCACGACGATCTCAGCGTCGCCGGCGGCGATCATCTGGTCGGCGAGGTAGATGGTGTTGAGACCCGACAGACACACCTTGTTGACGGTGGTGGCGGGGACCGACATGGGAATGCCGGCGTTGACGGCGGCCTGCCGGGCGGTGATCTGACCGGTGCCGGCTTGGAGCACGTGACCCATCAGGACGTAGTCCACCTGTTCAGGCGAGAGTCCTGCTCGCTGCAGGGCACCGGCGATGGCGAACCCGCCGAGGTCGGCGGCGGAGAAGCCCGCGAAGGCTCCGGACAACTTGCCGATGGGTGTGCGAGCCCCGGCGAGGATGACTGAACCGGCCATGTGAACTTCCCCTGTTCCTTGCGGTCTTCCGCTGCGGTCGCAACGGCGTGTCGCCAGAGTGTACGGAGCGCGTCACCCCCGGGCCAACGGACCGGTGCCGATCTAGCATCGGCCCGTGGAATTACTGGAGGCTCGATCGGTGCTGGCGGTCCAGCCGCACTACGACGACAACGATATTGCCTGTGCCGGCACGCTTATCCGGCTGAGCAACGCCGGTGCCGAGGTGGTGTACGTGACCGTGACCGATGACCTCGCCGGGGTTCTCGACGCCAGTCTCGATGACACTGAGGCCCGCCGTCGGCTCGTCGCCGAACAGCACGAGGCGGGGGCCATCGTCGGAGTGTCGGGGTTCGAAGCTCTGGGGTGGGCCGACGCTGCCGGCCTCGACCGGATCGCGCTGCGTGATCAGGTGGTCGAGCTTGTACGGAGGTACCGACCCGAGGTGCTCCTCACCGTCGATCCGTGGTTGCGGCACGAGGCCCACAGTGACCACACCATCACCGGTCTCGCCGTCAGTGAAGCGGCCGTGCTGAGTGGCCTCCCCCGGTTCCGCCCTCAAGCCGGTCTGGCCCCCCACGAGGTGCGCGCCGTTGCGTATTGCTTCACTGACGAGCCCACCACCGTGGTTGATACCTCCGACGTGCAGGAGCGTCGACATGCAGCACTCGACTGCTACCGGTCCCAGTTCACTGATGAGGGACTGGCCCGACTCCACGCCGGTCTCGACCGGGTCGAGCAGTCGTGGGCCCCGTCGGGTGCAACGCATGGGGAGCGTCTCAAGGTGCTCGCCCCCCACCGACTCCACGTGGGGATCGGCGGCTAGGGATCTGCGGAGTGGGGCGGCTAACTTGTCCGCCCATGAGCAGCACCGACGCCATTCTCGAAGCAATCCAGTCCGGCGCCAGCGGCGATGACCTCGCCAACCTCCCCCTTCCCGAGTCCTACCGGGCGGCCTTCGTCAAGGCTGACGAGCAGGAGATGTGGGAGGGCGTGGAGTCGTGGGACAAGGACCCCCGCCAGTCGTTGCACGTCGACGAGGTCCCACTGCCCGAGATTGCACCGGACGAGGCCGTTGTTGCGGTCATGGCCTCAGCCATCAACTTCAACACGGTGTGGACATCAATCTTTGAACCGCTCTCCACGTTTGGTTTCCTCAAGCGTCTCGGCAAGGAGTCGGTGTGGGGCGCTCGCCACGACCTGCCGTATCACATCGTCGGATCGGACGCCTCGGGTGTCGTGCTGCGCACCGGGTCAGCGGTGAGGAACTGGAAGCCTGGTGATCGGGTCACCATCCACTGCAACCATGTTGACGACCAGGACCCCACGGCTCACGACGACTCCATGCTGGCCGCCAACCAGCGCATCTGGGGGTTCGAGACGAACTTCGGTGGACTCGCTGATCTCACGGTCGTCAAGGCCAACCAGCTGATGCCCAAGCCGGCGCACCTGACGTGGGAGGAAGCGGCATGCAATGCGCTCTGCAACTCCACCTCCTACCGCATGATCGTGTCCAAGCACGCAGGTGACATGCGTCAGGGTGAAGCGGTACTCGTGTGGGGTGCCACTGGCGGCATCGGTGGCTACGGCGTGCAGTACGTCCTCAACGGCGGCGGTATTCCGGTTGGTGTCGTCTCTTCCCCCGAGCGGGCCGAACTTCTCCATGCCATGGGCGTGGAGCACGTCATCGACCGCCGCGAGAAGGGGTACAAGTTCTGGAAGGACGAGCACACTCAGGATGAGTCCGAGTGGCGTCGTCTGGGCAAGGACATTCGTTCGCTCATCGGCAAGGACGTCGAGATGGTGTTCGAACACCCCGGCCGTCAGACCTTCGGGGCCTCGGTCTTCGTCACCGCCCGCGCCGGTCGCATCATCACGTGTGCGGCCACGAGCGGTTACATGATTGAGTACGACAACCGTCACCTGTGGATGAAGCTCAAGAGGATCATCTCGTCGCACTTCGCCAACTACGCCGAGGCGTGGGCGGCCAACCAGGCACTCATCGATGGCTCGGTGGTGCCGCTGTTGAGCAAGGTGTACGAGCTCGAGCAGACCGGTGAGGCGGCGCTCAGCGTTCATCACAACGAGGCGGAGGGGAAGGTCGGGGTGCTGTGTATGGCACCTACCGAGGGCCTCGGTATCGACGACCCCGAGTTCCGCGACAAGGTCGGCGAGGATCGCATCACACTGTTCCGCCGGATGGCCTGACCAGACCTGCGAGGAGATCACCGTGTCTGAGACATCACCACTGCTGTTCACCGAGATCGATCACGTCGCCATCGCCGTGGACGACCTCGAGGCCGCCATCAACTACTACGCCGACACCTTTGGTGCCGAGGTCGATCATCGTGAGGTGGTCGAGTCCGATGGGGTTGAGGAGGCGCTGCTGAAGGTGGCGGACTCCTACATCCAGCTACTCACACCCACCCGCGAGGACTCGCCGGTGGCGAAGTACCTCGCCAAGAAGGGCCAAGGCCTGCACCACATCGGCTATCGGGTGGCGGACTGTGGTGTCGCCCTCGAAGCCGTCAAGGCCCAGGGGTTTCGTGTCATCGACGAGGCGCCCCGGCCCGGCAGTCGGGGGACGACGGTGGCGTTCGTCCATCCCAAGGATGCCTTCGGCACGCTCATCGAACTCGTCGAGGAGTAGTCGCCATCGCTGACCCGGCTACCCCGGGTCCGTCCGCTCCACCGTTTCTGACCTGGCGGCGTGTCGGAGCCGCTGTCACCGTTCCACTCATCGCTGCCGCGGTTGCGTGTGTGTTGGCGTGGTGGGTGGCCACCCCGTGGTCGTCACCGGTGTGGCCACTGTTGACGTTCGTGCCCGTTCCTCTCGTCGTGTGGTGGCTGGCCACCGGCGTGAGACGCGTGACGCTGGTCTTGCTCGTCGTGGTCGTCATCGTCGTCGTCGTAGGCACGGTCACCGTGGTTTCTTCCGCGCTTCCCGGTTCGGTCCGCTACGGCGCCACCCTCGACGGACTCGAGGTCCTCGCTGCCGCCACGCTCGAGAACCTCTCCCCGCCCGCAGAAGGGTGCGGTGCAGCCCCACCGGCGGACTACGGGGTGCTGGGCACACCGGAGCGGGTCTGTGTTGTCGTCTATCGGCTTGGTCTCGGTGCCACTCCGGTGGCGACGGGACCGCCCCCTGCGGGGTTGGTGGCGCGTCCAGCCAACGAGGTGCGACAGGTGCGGTTCGACTGGGGGGTGGTCAACGGCGTGCCCGATCGCCAGCTGGTCTTTGAGGGAGGAGTCGCCCAGCCGGTCGCCGATCGTTGTGTCCGCCTCGTCCGGGACCCTTGGTGGGCGTGGCTGGTCAACGACGGCGGGTGCCCTTCCGGTTTCGTCTCGTCAACATCGGGGTGAGCGCAGCAATCAGCGGCTGAGGTGTTCGACGGTGGCAAGACCTGAGTGCACTGCCCGTTCAACTCCTTGGGCCCCGGTACCGTTGCCGAGAGCATCACCGGCGATAACGAGGGCTTCGGCATCGGGCACCACGCAGTAGCCGGGTCCGGCGGGGGCGGAGCCCGGTCGGGCGTAGCGCCACCGCTTCAGGTCGGAGTACTCAATTCGGATCCCCGGCAGCAGCCGGGTCAGTTCCACGAGGAGTCGGCCGTGGACGATGGTGGCGTCGTCACCAAGCGTGTCGGCTGCAATTGTCGGGTGAGTGCGAGCCGTCACGACGGGAGCGCTGGCGTCGCCGGACGCTCCCCACCGCAGTTCGGCGAACATGGTCGAATCCACCTCACGGGGTCGGTGACCGAGCGACGAGACACACGCCAACAAGAGGAGCTCGTTTTCGTAGGTGAGGTGATCGAGTACATCGGGAGGAGTGAGGCCCGACTCGATCACGATTCCCGCCGCTTGGGGGGCGGGTGCGGTGATCACGACGTTCCTCGCGCTGAATCGTTCCCCCGAACCGTCGAGCACGACCGTGGCTAGATCGTCCTCGGACTCGACATGAGTCACAAATCCGGTCGTTCGCTCGATGCCTTTCGCCCATCGGGCCGCCACCTCGTTGGCGGGGGCGTCAAAGGCCCACGTGAGTAATCCGGATCCATCGTCGACATTGCTGACCCCAGTGTCGAAGGTGGCGCCGGCCCAACGCTGGACCAGGTCAGCAACCACGGGGTCGGAAACCTGCACCGAGGAGCAGCCGGTGTCCACGACGTAGCCGTCCACTTTGCGGGAGGCGAGTCGGCCGCCCGGCCGGGAGCCCTTGTCGATGACGAGGACCGACCCATGCCGGTCGAGGACGCTGCGGGCCACGGTGAGCCCACAGGCTCCCGCACCCACGACGACGACGTCCCACACGGCCATGGGCGCACGGTACTTGGCCGTCTGAGCGGTGGCGCCACCGGGGTGTTCGGCCATCGGGCGGCGTTGGCGCACGGCGTCTGCGAGCAGCAGTCACAATGGGCGGATGCAGGTTCACCTCGTCGACGGCACCTACGAACTGTTCCGTCATTATTTCGCCCTGCCGTCGCACATGACCACCGATGGTCGGGAGGTGGCGGCACTGCGGGGGGTGGCCTCGAGCATCGTCGGCATGCTCGCCGACGGAGCCACCCATCTCGGTGTCGCGACCGACCATGTCGTCGAGTCGTTCCGCAACGATCTCTATGACGGTTACAAGACGGGGGAGGGGATGGCCCCCGATCTGTGGGCTCAGTTCCATCCCCTCGAGGACGTGCTCTCAGCCATTGGGGTGACGGTGTGGCCGATGGTTGAGCACGAGGCCGACGATGGTCTCGCCAGTGCGGCTGCCATGGCGTCCGCCGACCGACAGGTGGAGCGGGTCCTGATCTGCACGCCCGACAAGGATCTTGCCCAGTGCGTGGAGGGCGACCGGGTGGTGCAGGTCGACCGGCGCAAGGGCACGACCGCCGATGCGGACGGAGTCGTGGCCAAGTTCGGTGTACAACCCGCGTCCATTCCCGACTGGTTGGCTCTCGTCGGCGACACGGCGGACGGCTTCCCCGGATTGCCGCGTTGGGGGGCGAAGTCGGCAGCCGTGGTGCTCGCCCACTACCACCACATCGAGTCGATTCCCGGGGACCACGAGGAGTGGACGGTGCCGGTACGCGGCGCCGCCACGCTCGCTGCGGTGCTCGCCGAACAGATGGAGGACGCCATGCTGTTCCGCCAACTCGCCACCTTGGATCGCACGGCCCCGACCTCAGCGTCGGTAGACGAACTGCGCTGGCGTGGTCCGGGTGAAAATCTCGATGAGGTGCTCGGTGCCCACGACCTCAGTCGCCTCGCCGAACGGGTGCGTCAGATCGCAGTGGCCCGAGCCTGACCGACGGGTCAGGCCGTTTGGCAGGCCCCGTAGCCGCCGAGTACATCGGAGACGTCGGTGAAACCGGCCGAGCGCAGCAGGCTGGCGGCGATTGAGGAGCGGTAGCCACCGGCGCAGTAGACGACCACCGGTTCAGCCTCGTTGAGTTCTGTCAGTCGCCGCCGGAGTTCTGCCAGAGGGATGTGGCGGGCCCCGTCGAGCATGCCGCCGGCGACCTCTCCGGCGTTTCGGACGTCGACCAACTGGAGATCACCGAATGTGCGCTGGCGATCGGCGAGTTCGCCGTGGGTCAGTCGCGACCCTCGCCCGACGAGGTCCGGTCGGTGGGACAACTCCTCCTCGGCATTGGCGAGGTGGCCCACAACGTTGTCGAACCCGATGCGACCCAGCCGCATTTGCGCCTCGGCGTCAGTGCCGGGAGAGGAGATGATCACGATGGGGGTGTCGGGGGTCACGACGCTGCCGACGTACTCGGCGAACCGGCCGTCGAGACCGACGTTGATGGCTCCGCGGAGATGACCCGCAGCGAACGCCACCGCGTCGCGAGTGTCGATGACCGCAGCGCCGCTGGTTTGAGCCGTGAGAACCTCGTCGAGGGTCAGCGCCGGCGGCCGATGTTCGTCGAGCAGGTCCCGATCGGAACGATTCAGCATGGCGTTGAACGCGAAGTACTCCGGCGCTGACGGCTGACCTTCGGTGACGACAGCGACGAAGCGTTCCCTCGACATGTCCGCCAAGGCGTAGTTCGTCCGACGCTGTTCACCAATGGTCGATGAGAGCTCCACTGACAGGTTCTTCCCACACGCTGATCCGGCGCCGTGGGCGGGGAGGACCACGGTGCTGTCGGGCAGAGTCATCAACTGGTTGTGCAGTGAGGCGTAGAGGCTGTTGGCCAATTCATCGGCGGTGACCCCCACTGAGGCCAGCAGGTCGGGCCGGCCAACATCACCGATGAACAGTGTGTCGCCGGTGAGTACGGCGACGGGCTCATCACTCGTTGTCGTGTCGGTCACGACGATGCTGATGGATTCCGGTGTGTGGCCTGGGGTGGCGCGGAACTCGAGTTGGATCGCCCCGAGATCAATCGTCTCGCCGTTGGCGACCCGTCGGGAGGAGAACTCCGTGGGGGGACCCTCCCCGTAGATGATGGTGGCGCCCGTGGCTTCGGCGAGTTCGAGGTGACCGGAGAGGAAGTCGGCGTGGAAGTGCGTCTCGATGATCCAGGTGATCGTCAGACCCTCGGCCTCGGCGTCGGCGAGGTACTCGGCGATGTCACGGCGAGGGTCGACCACCACGGCCTGAGCGGAGGACCGATCGCCGATCAGGTACGAGAGCTGCGAGAGGCAGCCGAGTTCGTACTGGTGCAGCACGAGGGAGCTGCTCGTCACGACGTCGGGGGTCCGGGTGCGCTCCATCCCGATAGCCTATACCCCCCGGGGTACCAAAACCTTCGGGAGAGTCGCCTTGGTTACCCCCGGGGGTACCGCCCAATCACGGTAGGGTCGGACCATGCGATTCCCTGATGAGGTCACCGACGACGTCCGCCGACGACTGCGGCGGATCGAAGGCCAGATCCGCGGCCTGGAGCGACTCGTCGACGAGGGTGCGGACTGTCGGGAGGTGGTGACCCAACTGTCGGCCGCCCAGGCGGCACTGCACAAGGTCGGCTACCGCCTGGTGGCTGCCGGCCTTCAGTACTGCGTCTCAAGCCCCGATTCGGCGGCCGAGGACGGCATGACCGCCGAGGAACTCGAGAAGCTCTTCCTGAAACTCGGTTGAGCCCCCCGGCCCCAAACCCGGCGCATTGGGGCCATGTGGCCAACGGCCGGTAGATTCTGCGGCCATGTCCGAGCACAGCATGTCTGAACGTCTCGCCGACCTCGCCGAGCGCCGCAAGGCTGCGCTGCAGCCGGGCGCGCAGCGATCGGTCGATCGCCAGCACGACAAGGGCAAACTGCTCGCCCGTGAACGGATCGAGTACCTCCTCGATTCCGGTTCGTTCCACGAACTCGACATGCTGGCGCGCCACCGCGCCGGGGACTCGCTCCCCGAGCACCCCTACACCGATGGGGTCGTGACCGGATGGGGCACGATCGATGGTCGCAAGGTGTTCGTGTTCTCCCAGGACTTCACCGTCTTCGGCGGTGCGCTCGGTGAGGTGTTCGCCGAGAAGATCCACAAGCTCATGGACCTCGCGTTGTCGGTGGGTGCACCGGTGGTGGGGCTCAACGACGGTGCCGGTGCCCGCATCCAAGAAGGTGTCGTGTCCCTCGCCTCCTACGGCGGCATCTTCTACCGCAACGTCAAGGCCTCGGGGGTCACTCCCCAGATCAGTGTGATCCTCGGCCCGTGTGCGGGCGGTGCCGTCTACAGCCCGGCGATGACCGACTTCATCTTCATGGTCGACCAGACCTCGCACATGTTCATCACCGGGCCTGACGTGGTCAAGACCGTCACCGGTGAAGAGGTCACGTTGGAAGAACTCGGCGGCGCTCGCAGCCACGGGTCGAAGTCCGGCGTTGCATCGTTCGTAGGTTCTGACGAACGGTCCGTACTTGACGACGTGCGCTACCTCTTGAGTTTCCTGCCGTCGAACAACCTTGAGGAGCCCCCGCTCTTCGCCTCCGACGACGATCCCGACCGGGATTGTGCCGGTCTGGCGGATCTGATCCCCGCCTCGCCCAATCAGGCCTACGACATGAAGCAGGTCATCGCCGAGGTCGTCGACGACGGGGACTTCTTTGAGTACTTCCCGACCTGGGCGGGCAGCATCGTCTGTGGGTTCGCCCGTCTCGGAGGACGCAGTGTGGGCATCGTGGGCAACCAGCCCATGGTCATGGCCGGGGTGCTCGACATCGAGTCGTCAGAGAAGGCCGCACGCTTCGTGCGGACCTGCGACGCTTTCAACGTCCCGCTCGTCACGTTCGTCGATGTGCCCGGATTCCTTCCCGGTGTTGACCAGGAGTACGGCGGGATCATCCGGCACGGAGCCAAGTTGCTCTACGCCTACTGCGAGTCCACTGTGCCCCGCATTCAGATCATCACTCGCAAGGCTTACGGCGGGGCGTACGTGGTGATGAACTCGAAGTCCATCGGCGCCGACCTCGCCTTCGCCTGGCCGTCAGCGGAGCTCGCCGTGATGGGGTCCCAGGGGGCGGTGGAGATTCTCTATCGACGGGAACTCGCCGAAGCCGCGGATCCCGTGGCCCGCCGGGCCGAACTGGTCGACGAGTACACCGAGCGGTTCGCCAATCCTTATGCGGCGGCCGAGCGTGGCTACATCGATGACGTCATCGACCCGGCCGATACCCGTCGCAAGCTCATCGCCGGCCTCGAGATGCTGGCGTCGAAGCGGGAAGAACTCCCCAAGCGCAAGCACGGGAACATCCCGCTGTGACCAAACCCGCCGATGAGGCCGAGGTGGTGGCGCTGGTCCGAAGTGGGCCTTCCGATCCGGGCCATCCCCCCGACGATCCTGCGGAGGTCGCTGCCGTGGTCGCCGCACTCACCGTGCTGACCGGCGGCGGAGACGAGCAGGGCGGTTCGCAGGCCACACCGAGGTGGCGCTTCTCGGGTCGCTGGTGGTCCAAGCCCCAGCCTGCCCGTCGCGACCGTCCCTAGGATCGGTCCATGGATCTGACCACGGTGGCCGAGGACGAGGCGGTCATCCATGACGGTCTCGAGGTCCGCACCTATGAGGGTCTGACGCCTGACTCTCTCCACGAGATCGACGGGTTCGTGTTCCGGACGCTCCCCCGGCCACCGGGAGACCTGCTGTGCACCTTCGCCACCGTGAACGACGTCCACTTCGGCGAGACGGTCTGTGGCCTTATCGACGGGGTGGATCTCGGTCCGGTGTTCTCCTCCCCTGAAGGGGCCGAGCCGTACCCCGAAATGATGAACCGTCACGCCATCGACGAGATGCTCACCCTCGACCCGACGGTGGTGGTCGTCAAGGGCGACCTGACTTCCAACGGCACCACCGAGGAGTACCAGCGCTTCCTCGACTTCTACGCTTCCGCCTTCGGGGATCGGCTCCACCACGTCCGGGGGAACCATGAGAGCTACAACCACCTCGACGTTGGGCCGTCGACGCCGTTCACCGTCGAACTCGACGGGGTGGTCCTAGCCGTCATCGACACCAGTCTCGACGGGCGTCCCTCCGGTGGTGTGGACGGCGAAACCCTGACGTGGTTGCGGGACACTGCCACCGACGCCGCCGACCGCATGCCGATCCTGGTGTTCGGTCATCATCACTGCTGGAACCCTCAGTCCCACGAGCGTCCTGAGAACTACTTCGGCATCGACCCTGACGATTCCGAGCGACTGGTCGAGGTCTTCGCCGCCCACCCGAACCTGCGTGGCTACTTTGCCGGTCACACGCACCGGAATCGTGTGCGGAGATTCAGCGCCACCCGAGACGTGCCGTGGGTTGAGGTGGCTGCGGTCAAGGAGTTCCCCGGGCAGTGGGCCGAGTATCGGGTGTACGAAGGCGGCATCACCCAGATCGGTCGACGCATCGGCCATCCCGAGGCGCTGGAGTGGGCGGAAAAGACCCGAGGCCTCTACGCCGGTCTGTTCGAGGACTATGCCCTCGGGCAACTTGAAGACCGCTGTTTCGTCGTGACCTCGGACTGAGCCGAACGGGTGCCTCAGCGGGCCCGCCGGTCAGCGACGATGCGGGCGAGGTCGGACATGATCCGGCCCAACTCGAAGTCCTTAGGGGTGTAGACCGCCGCCACCCCGGCCTCGGTCAGGGGTCCACGGTCCTCCTCAGGGATGATGCCGCCCACGACCACCGGGGCGTCCACACCGGCGTCGGCGAGCAGACGCAGCACCTCGGGGACGAGGGAGAGGTGGCTGCCCGAGAGGATTGACAGGCCGATCACGTCGGGGTCCTCGTCACGGGCCACGGCCGCGATCTGTTCCGGAGTGAGGCGGATGCCCTGGTAAATGACCTCGAAGCCGGTGTCTCGCGCCGCCACGGCGATCTGCTCGGCACCACTGGAGTGACCGTCGAGCCCGGGCTTGGCGACGAGGAACCGGGGTGGGCCCCCGGGAATGGCCGCCACCTGAACAGCGGCCTCGGCGAGACCATCGGGCAGGATCCCCGCACCGAGGGCCGCTGCCACACCAGTGGGCGCCCGGTACTCACCGAAGATTTCCCGGAGCGCACCGGCCCACTCCCCGGTGGTGCCACCGGCGTGGGCGAGATCGATGGTGGCGGGCATGATGTTGTCGCCTGACTCGGCGGCCCGGCGCAACTCGTCGATGGCCCGTTTTACGGCGTCGGCGTCGCGTTCCGCCCGCCACACTTCGACACCGGCGATGGTGGTTTCCTCCACGGCGGGGTCGACCTTGAGGATTGACTCCTCGCCGCCGAGGGGGGACACGGCCGTCTCGGTGAACCGGTTCACCCCGACCACCGTCTGCTCGCCCGCCTCGATGCGGCGCACGCGCTCGGCGTTGGACCGCACGAGCCGGCCCTTGAGTTCCTCAATGGCGGCGAAGGCCCCGCCGAGGGCGAGGACGTCGTCGAGCTCGGCGCGGGCAGCATCACGGAGCTCGGCGGTGAGGGACTCCATGACGTGGCTACCGGCGAAGAGGTCGCCGTACTCCAGCAGGTCGGACTCGAACGCCAGCACCTGTTGCATGCGCAACGACCACTGCTGGTCCCACGGCCGGGGCAGACCGAGTGCCTCGTTCCACGCCGGCAATTGGATCGAACGCGCCCGAGCGTCGCGGGACATGGTGACCGCCAGCATCTCAAGCACGATCCGCTGCACGTTGTTCTCGGGCTGGGACTCGGTGAGACCCAACGAGTTCACCTGCACGCCGTAGCGGAAGCGACGTTGCTTGGGATCGGTGACGCCGTAACGCTCAAGAGTGATGGTGTCCCACAGGTCGGTGAACGCCCGGAGCTTGGCCGTCTCCTCCACGAAGCGGATGCCGGCGTTGACGAAAAACGAGATGGACCCGACGACCGCACCCATGCGTTCGGGGGTGACCTGACCGGAGTCGCGCACGGCGTCAAGCACGTCGATGGCCGTGGCGAGGCTGTAGGCAATCTCCTGGACGGGCGTGGCCCCCGCTTCTTGGAGGTGGTACGAGCACACGTTCATCGGGTTCCACTTCGGAATCCACTCCGAGCAGAACGCCACCATGTCGACGATCAGTCGACGAGAGGGTTCGGGCGGGAAGATGTAGGTGCCCCGCGACAGGTACTCCTTGACGATGTCGTTCTGGGTGGTTCCCCGCAGGGCAGCCGACGCCACACCCTGTTCCTCGGCGTTGGCCACATACAGGCCCAGCATCCACGCCGCCGGAGCGTTGATGGTCATCGAGGTGTTCATCTCGCCCACCGGGATGCCGTCGAGCAGCGCCCGCATGTGGCCCAGATGGGCAACCGGCACCCCGACCTTGCCCACCTCACCGCGAGCCCGGGGGTCATCGGGGTCA
>JALRFT010000105.1 GCA_023261915.1 Acidimicrobiales bacterium
CCTCGAGTTCGTCGCCGATGGCCTTGGCGAGACCGCGCGACTGGGTGATGGCGATATTGCAGGTGTCAGCCCCGGGACACGCCACGACGTCACGGGCGAGTTCGGCACCCGGACGGGCCATGCCGATGGCCTCGAGTCGGGCGTACAGCGGCGCCAGGGCGTCGGCGGTGCGGTTGCGGAACACGACGTTCTGCCGGGTCGACAGACGCACGTCGGCTGAGAACTCCCGCTGGATCGACGCCAGCGCCCGGAACTGACTGGCGGTGATGTCGCCGAGGGCGGCGTAGGCCACCGCACTCACCGTGCCGTTGGCCGCCCCGCGGATCACACTCGTCTGTTCCCACCGGGTGAACGAATCGGCCGACAGGATGTCGACACGCACCCCCTGGCCCACAGCGGTCACACTCTGGCCGTCCGCCACACGCCCCGCCGGTGCGTCGCCGTGTTCGGCCACCTCGGGTGGGATCCCACCGGGCCACGACGACGAGGCGGGCAGGGTGTGGCGAACCTTGATGACCCGACGGCGCACCTCGTCGATGCCGAGGGTGTCCACCAGCCACTTCATGCGGGCCCGCAACTTGTTGTCCCGGTTGCCGGCCTGTTCGAACACCCGCAGGCACGCCTCCACCGTCGGCAACAGGTCTTCACGACTGGTGAAGTCCTCGAGGGCGAGGGCGGGGTGCGGGGTGGCCCCGAGCCCGCCGGCAATGTAGACGCGGAAACCCGTCTCGACGGTGCCGTCAGCGGCGGGCCGGGTGACGGCTACCACGCCAACGTCGTTGAACATGGCCTGGCCACAGTCGGTGGAACAGCCCGAGAAGTTCACCTTGAACTTGCGAGGCAGGCGTTGGCCGAGCGGGTTGCGCACGAAGTGACGGAAGGTGGCCTCGGCCCACGGGGTGACGTCGAGGTGTTCATGCGGGCACGCCCCGGCTAGGTGGCAGGCCATGACGTTGCGGACCGTGTCCCCGCACGCCTCCCGCGTCGTGAGACCCACGGCGGCAAGCCGCCGCAGCAACTCGGGAATGCGACGCAGTTCGACGAAGTGGAACTGGATGTTCTGACGAGTGGTGATGTGACCCCAACCACGGGAGAACTCGTTGGCGAGGTCCGACATCAGGTCGAGCTGTTCGGGGGTGATGGACCCTGCCGGCACCTTGATGCGCACCATCTGGTTGGTGCCACCCTGCCGCTGGCCGTAGATGCCGTTGTTGAGACGCATCACCCGGAACACGTCCTCTTCGATGTCGCCGGCGAGGTACTGACCGATGGCCTCCTCGAAGCGTTCGATGTCGCGCTGTTCCTCGGCGTCGAGGTCACGGGGTTGGGGGGCGGGAGCGATGCCGGTCATGGTGGGTCCTCGATCAGTCAGGTGCCGGGGTCCTCGCCCACTTCCCTCAGGGCGTCGTGCAGAGCACGCCGCAACCGGCGGGTGTGGTCGGGGTCGAGATGGGCGACGAGACCGGTGCCGGGGGCACCGAAGGGCTCAACGGTGAGCACCACCCGGGGCGAGGCGTCGTCGTAGTCGTCACTGATGGCCACCGCCCACGACACCGGGGCGGCGTCCTCGGCCCCGGGCGGCAGTTCGTCGGGCCCGAGCGGCTGGTCGTCAATGGAGCGTCGCATCAGCGCACCGGGCCGGTGACGGGAGTGACGGTGGGGGCGAGGTCGAGGGCGGCCACCGCACCGATGACGATCGTGGCGGGCGAGCGCACCTCGGTGGCACCCAGAGCGCCGAGGGAGGTGCGGACCGTGGTCTGGTCGGGGCGGGTCCCCCACCGCACCGCCGCCACCGGCGTGTCGGCCGAAAGTCCGCCGGCCATGAGTCGCTCGGCGATCACGGCCCGTTCGGTGACACCCATGAGCACCACGATGGTCCCGCCCACTGCGGCGAGGGCCTCCCACGCCACACCCGTCGACCCGCCGACGGCCCGGTGACCGGTCACCACGGTGAACGCGGCGGAGGCGTGACGGTGCGTGACGGGAACACCGGCGGCAGCCGGGGCGGCCACGGCCGAGGTGATGCCCGGCACCACCGTGAACGGCACTCCGGCCTGAGCCAGGGCCTCGGCTTCCTCACCACCACGGCCGAACACGAACGGGTCGCCGCCCTTGAGCCGCACCACCTCGAGACCCTGGTCCCCGAGATGCACCAACAGGGCGTTGATGAGTTCCTGGGGAGTCGTGGCCCCCGGTCGTTTACCGACATCGATGCGCTCGGCGCCGGCCGGAGCGAGGTCCAACACGTCGGGATGCACGAGACGGTCGTGCACGACGACATCGGCGGTGGCGAGCAGCCGGGCGGCTCGCACGGTGAGCAGTTCAGGGTCACCGGGGCCAGCGCCGACGAGATGCACGCTCATGACGGCACCGGGGCGGTGAGCGTGATGGTGTCGCTGCGGCGGTGCGCCGCCACGATCTCGTCGATGACCGGGCCCCAGTCGAGATCCTCGGTGCTCTCACCGCGGGCGTGGACGTCGGCACGACGTTCGGCGAGCTCGGCGGCGATGTCGGCGAACTCGGGACCGATGGCTTCGGTGAGGCGGGCCCGCAACCATGACGACAGGGCAGGACTGACCCCGCCGGTGGAGGCGGTGATCATCACCGGTCCGCGCCGCACGACGGCGGCGAGGGTGAACGAGCATCGGTCGGGATCATCGGCCGAGTTGGCCCAGATGCCCGCCGCTTCGGCGTCGTCGTAGACGGCCTGGTCCACGGTGCGGTCGGCGGTGGCCGTGATCACGAGCCAGTGTCCTTCGAGGTCGCCTTGGGCGTAGGGGCGGCGGCGCACCTCGGTGGCGAGCGCAGCGAGTTCGTCGGTGATCTCGGGAGCGACGACCGTGACGAGCGCCCCGCACGCCGCCAACCCGGCAGCCTTGCGGTTGGCGATACGCCCGCCGCCCACCACCAGGCAGCGTCGGCCCTCGAGATTCAGGTTGATGGGGAACTGCACGGCGCGCTCCGCGGTCCGTCGGTTATTCATGACAATTTCTATCGGGATTATAAAGTATTGACCCTGCAGCACAAATAGGGCCAAAACCCCATCGGGTGAGGCCCCCGACGATCAATTCATCCCGCCATGCCATCCTTGCGAGATGACCCCCCCGCCAGCCGCGGCGAACCCCTCCACCTCGACGATGCTGCGCCGGGGCCTCGCCCTGCGGTGCCCGGTGTGCGGTACCGGCGGACTCTTCTTCCAACCCGGTCACCGTCTCCGGCTCGGCCTACCCGAGCGATGCAATGGTTGCGGGCTGCGCTTCGACCGCGAGGCGGGGCACTGGGCCGGCTCGTTCGGCCTCAACACCATCGTGTCGTTCACGGCCCTGTTCGCCGTCCTCATCATCGGCCTGATCGTGACCTGGCCTAACCCGCCGGCCGTCCCCCTCATCGTGGTTGCCCTCGGGGTGGCGCTGATCGTGCCCATCGTGTTCGCCCCATGGTCGGCCACGCTGTGGCTGGTCATTGACCTGCGGCTGCGTCCGCTTGACCCCGGCGAGGTCAACGTCGACCTCGCGCCGGACAAACGACCAGGCGATCGCTAGCCGGGTTGACGGCCGGTCACGAGACCGTGGGGGTGCAGCCACCCGGTGTCGAGACGTTCGACCGTGACCTCGACGAGGCCTGCCCGACGCAACCGCCCGGCGAGCACATCGAGGGACTCGAGGCCGTGGTGACGACCGGCAGTGATGCCCAACACACCCGTCGAGAGGCGTTCCTGAGCTGAGGCGAGTCGCGCCTTCCACACCGGTTCGACTCCAAGTTCCTTCACCACGAGGACCCCGCCAGCACCGAGTCGACGACACGCCGCTCCCACCAAATCGTCACGACCGTCGTCATCGAGCAGGTACAACACGTCCACGATCACCACCGTGTCGAACGGCCCG
>JALRFT010000035.1 GCA_023261915.1 Acidimicrobiales bacterium
CATCGAACTCGCCATCAGGGCCGCGCTGCGGTGGTCAGAGCAGAACCGTCACCTCGTCACCCTCATCCAGTTCGCCAGCACCGACGACCGGTTCGCCCCGTTGGTGTCACTCGGTGAAGCGGTTGCCGTGCGGGATGCCACCGGGCAGGTGACCGATGCCGTGGCGGTGGGCCGGTTGCGTAACGCCGACCCCGAATTCGTCGCTCACGCCGTACTCGGAGTGACCACCCACATGGCCCGCGAGTTCATCCACAAGCGGGGCCGACCCGCCGATGAGGTGGCCGATGCCACCGTGGCCTTCGTCCTCGAGGGACTCCTCGCCGGGGCAATCAGTCCAGTCGGGTGAGTGTCCGGCGCAGATTCCGGACGGCCTGACCGATGCGTTGGTCGTTCTCAATGAGCGCGAACCGAACGTGTCCTTCGCCTCCGGGCCCGAACCCGACACCGGGTGACACAGCCACGTGGGCCTCGCGCACGAGGAACGAGGCGAACTCGATGGAGTCCATGTCGGAGTACTGCTCGGGGATCTTGGCCCAGGCGAACATCGTGCCCATGGGGGGCTCGATCGGCCACCCGATGCGATTCAGGCCATCACAGAGAGTGTCCCGACGGGACTGATAGACGGCTTGGGCTTCCTTGGGGTAATCGGGAGCCTCGTTGAGGGTGACGGTGGCCGCCACCTGGATGGGTTGGAACGTGCCGTAGTCAAGGTAACTCTTCAGTTTGGCGAGCGCCCCGATGACCTCGGGGTTACCGACCATGAATGCCACGCGCCACCCCGCCATGGAAAAGGACTTGGTCATTGAGTACAACTCCACGGCGACGTCCTTGGCCCCTTCGGCCTCCAGGATCGACGGCGGCAGGTATCCGTCGAAGCCGAGATCGGCGTAGGCATTGTCGTGAACGACGACGACCTCCTTCTCCCGGGCGAAGTCAACGACCTGTTGCATGAACGCCAGATCCACACACGTCGTGGTCGGATTGTGAGGGAACGAGATCACGATGACGCGTGGTTTGGGCCACGAGTACTCCCACGCTTCGCGCAAGTTCTCAATGAACACGTCGCCGGTGGCGAGTTGCACCTCACGCACGTCAGCCCCCGCGAAGAGCGGCGCGTAGCGATGGATCGGATAAGTCGGTGAGGGCACCAACACCGCATCACCGGGGGCCAACAGCACCCACATCAGGTGCGAGTACCCCTCCTTGGCCCCGATGGTGTTGATGACCTCAGTATCGGGATCGAGCTCCACCCCGAACCGACGCAGGTACATGTCTGCTGCCGCCTGGCGGAGCTTGGGGATGCCACGGCTCGACGAATAGCGGTGGTTGCGAGGGTTGAGCACCGCCTCGGCGGCCTTCTCCACGGCAAGATCTGGTGAGGGGAGGTCGGGGTTACCGAATCCCAGATCGATCACGTCCTCCCCCGCTCGCCGGGCCTCGATCTTGAGCGAGTCGATGATGGTGAAGACGTAGGGGGGAAGCGCAGTGATGCGACGGAACTCCATCGGACAACGGTACCCCGCTCGGGTCAGGCTCCCCCAACCATTCCGGCTGCCGCTACCGCAGCGCCGATGGCCCCCGCCGCCGGTCCGAGAGCAGCGAGCACGATCTCCACCCCCGGACGATGACCCGCTCCCATCACCAGCGCTGCGAAGTGCCGACGCACCGGCTCGACGAGAGCGTCACCGAGGGTGGCGAGACCCCCGCCGATGACCAACCGGTCACTGTCGAGGGTGGCCACGAGGTTGGCGAGACCGAGAGCCACCCACCAGGCGTACTCGTCGATGACCCCAACAGCCCCCGGATCGGCTTCGGCGAGAGCGGCTGTGACGTGCTCCCCCCGAACCCCCTCGGGGTCGCCACCGGCGAGGGCCAGTATGCGCTCCGCCCGACCCGCCTCTACCGCCTCACGAGCAAGACGACCCAGCCCACTCCCCGACGCATATCGCTCCCAGCACCCTCGCCGCCCACAAGGACAGGGGGGTCCACTGGGATCGATCACGACGTGACCGAGTTCCCCGGCGAAGCCGTTGGCACCTCGCTGGATCTGACCGCCCACCACGAGGCCAGCCCCGATACCCGTCCCCAACGTGACCATGACGATGTTGTCCGAGCCGCGTCCCGCACCGAGTCGCCACTCGGCGAGGGTGGCGAAGGTGGCGTCGTTGTCGACGGTGACCGGTCGGGACGTGAGCGCCGATATCCGCTCGGCGACGGCGAGTTCGGCGTCACCGGCAATGTTGGGGGCGAAGCGGAGCACACCCGAGTGGGTCACGAGTCCCGGTGCCCCGACCCCAATGGCGGCGGCAGGAGGTCGATCACTCCCGGTGAGGACCCGGTCGAGGTCGTCAACCACGGCCGCCATTCGCTCGAGAACGTCGTCACCTCCGGTGCGCGGCGTGTCGACGCGTTGCTCGGCCAGGGTGGTGATGGGGTCGACAGGATCGACAGCTCGGGCGAGGATCTTGGTGCCACCGAGATCGATGCCGATGACGGCCCCGCCGGGGTTCACGAGTCCTCTTCCTGCTGGCGCGGGGGCGGTGGACGCCGGATCTCGGTGGGGTCCACGCGGGGTGGGAACGATCCGTGACGGGAACTCCATAAGCCAGCGAGCCCGATACCGAACATGGGAGCCAACAGGGCGAATGCCGCACCGGTGAACACCCCGAGGGACGCCACGACGAACGCCACCACGATCTGTCCCGCCCACGTCCCCATCAGCACCACCTGGGTGCGGCGGGGGGCACAGCCGGCGAGGAAGAACAGACCGCCCATACCGATGGCCTCAGTGCGGCTGCGGCCGATGGCGATCACGTAGGCGGCGATGAACGCAAGCGTGCCGGCCGCGAACAACAGCAACGACACCACCACGAGGACAATGGTGAATCCCGACGGTGCGACGATCTCACCGAGGCACGCTGCCACGAAGATCGCCGTTCCGATGACGCTGAGTCGAACAAGGACCCGCCCCGCCTCCGGCGACGGTACGGGTGGTCGGCGACGTTCATCGCCCACCTGCGGGCCGAGCTGAGGTTCAGGCCGGGGTCTGCCCGAGCGCTGCGGCCTGTTCACTGGTCGATCCCTTCTTCGGAACGGCGGCTCATGGTGTGGTCGATGGCACTTCTGAGTCTTTGGGCAAGGGTGTCGTGGTTGAAGTCCGCTCTGGCCCGCTGGCGAGCAGCATCCCCCATGCGGGCGCGTCGCTGCGGATCGCTCAGCAGAGCATCAAGGGATTCGACGGCGTTGGCGACATTGCGTGGCTCGTCCACGACGAGTCCGGTGAGGTCGTGCACGACGGCGTCGACTGCGCCGCCGCTGGCCCCCGCCACCTGGGGAACACCGCAGGCCGCCGCCTCCAGGAACACGATGCCGAACCCCTCCTGTTCGAGGCCTCCCCATCGGTTGTGGCACAGCATGGCGAAGACGTCGGCGGCTCCGAGGAGTCCCGGGAGTTCCTCAGCGTGCACCCGGCCCAACAGGCGCACGGGAGCACCGGTGACATCGACGAGTTGCTGTAACCGCGCGTGGTCGCGCCCCTCACCGGCGATGAGGACCTCAAGGTCGGGGTGTCGTCCTGCGAGTTCGCTGGCTGCCTCGATGAGGGTCGCCATCCCCTTGCGGGGCACCAGCCGGCTGACGGACACGATCAGCGGGGCGTCAGGGGAAACGCCGAAGCGGGCCCGCACCTGCTTGCGTTGGGCAGCATCGAGAGGCAGGTATCGGTCCGTGTCGACACCCGGGGGAATCTCCACCACCGGAAGCGGTCGGCCCGCAGCACGCTCGGCGGCCCGAGCCGGGTAGGACCCGGCGGCAATGACGAGTTGGGACGTGCGCAGCAGGCGCCGGACGAGCAACTGTCCTCCGGGAGCGGCGGCGGGAATCGTGACCTCGGCACCGTGAACGATCACTCCCCATGGAGCGTCGAGCCGACCGGCCAGCGGCGCGTTGTGCGACACCGGGTCCAACAACACGAGACCCGCACCGGTGCGGGCGATGAGCGCGTTGAGGCGTCGGACGAGACCCGGGGTGGGAATGAGGAAGGGCTGGTTGACCCGCTCCACGGCAAAGGGCTGGGTGGCGTCCCACTCGGCGGCCCCCGGCTGGTCCGGGGTGACCACCGTGAACGAGTCCGACGGCAAACGACGCCAGAGTTCCCAAAGGTAGGTCTGAATCCCGCCAGTCTTGGGAGGGAAATCGTTGGTGACGAGGAGGTGATGCATGCTTCGCGGCGCCGACGTCGGCCCTCCCGATGGGGGCTGTCTCTCGGTGACGCTAGCGCGCCGGCGGCGGCGTTGACCTCACCTCGTCGACGACCTCGGCCGCCTCATCTCCATCCACGAGTTGCAGGAGATCGGGACGACCGAGACGTCGGGCGGCCCACACGGCGTGGGCCCGCACGATCGGTTCGGGGTGGGTGAGGTGGGCCGTGAGAGAAGCGACGACCTCAGGATCCTCGCCATCCCCGACGTTGCCGAGTGCGACCAGAGCGTTGCGACGGAGATAGGCCGGATTGCGTTCGGCCACATACCACCGCCCGTGTCGCTCCATTATCTGCCCATCGGTTGAACCGAGCAGATCGACGAGGTCGACCTGCTGGGCCGGCCCGACAGGGCGATCATCAACGCGACGGTTGGGCGGACACACTTCCTGGCAGTCATCACATCCGTAGATCCGATTTTCAAGCGGAATCCGATACTCGCGGGGAATGACGCCTGATGCCTGGACCAGCCACGCCAAGCACCGGCGGGCATCGACCACCCCCGGGGCGACAATGGCAGCAGTGGGACAGCCGTCGACACAGCGACGGCAGGGACCGCAACCGTCGGGCACCGGAGCCGGCTCGACGGGGAGTGGGGCGTCGGTGAGCACGGCACCGAGTACCACCCACGAGCCATGTCCCGGGACGAGAATGTTGGCGTTCTTACCAAACCAGCCGATGCCCGCCCGGTGCGCAGCAGCCCGATCGACGAGAGCATTGTCATCGGCCAGCACTCGAGTGATATGACCGGCGTCGCTCAACACCTGTGCCATGGCATCGAGCGCCCGGCGCAGATCGGCGTAGTGGTCCTCGGTGGCGTAGCGGGCGACGGCACCGTGCGGTCGTGTCTCTCTGGCGCCAGTGGAACCGGCGGCAAGTGCGCTCGGGTAAGGCCAGGCACCGACGACCAAGCTTCGGACCTTCCGAAGCGTGCGAGATGGATCGGTGGACCGCTCCGGATTTCGGTAGGTGAACTGCATGTCGGCGGCCAGACCCTGACCTCTGCGTTCCTCGAGGATGCGACGGGTGTCGTCGAAGGGGTCGGCCGACGCAACACCAACGGCCACCAGTCCCGCCGACCGACCGACAGCGACCACCCGATCACGCAACGACGACCCCTCTGGTGGACCAGCCGCTGTGTCAGCCATGGTTCAAGTCTTCCAGCCCGGCGGAGGGGAAGACACTCTGACGATTCAGCCGGTGTGACGGCGGTGACGCACAGGAGGCACGAGTCCCGAGTCCGTGAGCAGCCGCAGGGCCCGTTCTTCGGCGACATCGATGATGACGGCCTCCCCCGGTTCGCGTGAACAGATGAAGGTCACGAGACAGTCCTGACAGGCGTCGCTGTCGTGCAGGGTGCACTCGTCGCAGTCGATCACCATGGGCGTCAGGACGAAGGGATCGTCGGCGCGCCCAATTCGGTTGGAATCTCTGGCCTCGTCTTGCATGGGAACCTCCGCGGTGAGGGAACCGGACGGAGCGAACCCTACGCAGGGGGTGTGACAACCTCGGTGGCCGGGTCGAATTCGACGACATTGCCCGATGGGCCGCACCACCGGCACACGACGTCCTCAATCACCTCAGACAGAATCTCGGGATCTTCGACCTCAAGCTCCCCGGCGAGGGAGTAGTGGTGGAACCCGCGTGTGCGACGCAGCACCGTCACGTCGAACCGGGTGAGGTTGCCGCAGGAGTTACAGCGGTAGCGGGTCTCGTTCACCTCGCCGAGCGTACCGGCCGACGCCGGGAGTACTTGCCATCGAACGCTTGTTCGGCTACACCTCTGACGTGGACCAGCGCCGATTCGACGAGCTCGGGACCCCCCTCAGTGAGGTCACGTTCTGCATCGTCGACCTCGAGACCACCGGTGGTTCCGCACGAGGTGACCGCATCACCGAGGTCGGTGCCGTCCGGGTACGGGGCGGGGAATGCCTCGGAACCCTACAGACCTTCATCAACCCGGGCTGCGCTATCCC
>JALRFT010000049.1 GCA_023261915.1 Acidimicrobiales bacterium
TTCGCTCCTGTCGCCCCAGGCGAACGACGCGAGTACCGCGCCGACGGTGGCTACCTCGACGGTGGGGAGGTGACCCTCTTCATGACCTGGGATCCGCTCCCGGCCACCGCTCAGGTCAACTTCCTTCAGTTTGGTGCCTTCAACAAGGTTGCTGCCAACAAGATGTACCACCGGGTGTACGTGGCTGAGCCGGGATCCGACTGGTGGCAGCCGGCTCCATTCGGCACCCGGGAGTTCACCGAACCCGAGAAGTGGTACGGGGAGACCGTCAACCGGTACCTCAATCACCGGATTCGACTCGCCCGGCAGGGTTGGGACACCTACTTCTACAACTGGGACTTCATCATCGAGACGTGAGGGCCCGGCACTGCGCCGCAGCAGACACACGATCCGCCCCTCGCATTCCCTCACCGACGACCCCCGGCCACCAAACGTCTGCCAGCCGATGAAACCTGTGCTGAACCGGTCGCGACCGAAATCCTCGGTGGTTCGAACAACCACTCATACTGGCCATGCTCGTCGCGCTACCGCAGTTGGGATCCAGCATGCGCTACCTCTGCGCACGGTCTACTGAGGTCGAGGACTGGTGGATCACGAGACGCCCAGCTCCAGCGCACGGGAACGACAAAGTCCCCGCCGGCGATGACACCAACGGGGACTTCGGTAGGCAACTACCCGGACTTAGGTAGAAACCTGTCAGTGGAGGTGAGGGGATTCGAACCCCTGGCCTCTTCGATGCGACCGAAGCGCTCTAGCCAACTGAGCTACACCCCCGAAGGGATCCCCACGATACCGCAGAGCAGGGGGCTCGCCCCAAAGGGGTCTCAGTCGATGGGTTGGTAGGAACCGACGGCAACGAGCCTCCGCCCGTAGCCGGCATCCCGGTAGCCCGAGGCGGGTTCAGAGGGCCCGTGGTAACCGACGACCAGTTCCTCGACCTCGTAGTCACCTGCGTACTCGTCGTATTCGTCAGCGGCTGACCCAATCGTGCGCACCTTGATGGCACGCTCAATCTCGACGCTGCGGGCCCGAAGAAGAAGCGTGACGTAGGCGACGAAGGAGATGGCGACGATGGCGGCAAGTGCGACGAACACGCCGCGTCCAACGAGCGCAAGCAGCAGAGTGATGACCGTGGCCCCGCCGAGACCAAAGACGAACTGACGACGACGCTGTTGAGCTTCGCTGAGTCGCAGCGTGCGGTTGAGGCGCGCTGCCACGGGATTGTTCACTGATGGGAGCGGACGTCCGGTGGCGAGCACCTGGAGACGTTCAGCCGGAGCAAGATCGTTTCCTGACGACGAAGGCGTTGAGTACGCATCGTGGCGACCGAGCCATGAAGGTGTGGCGCGTTCGAGAACCGAGAGATGCCGGTTGAAGGAGGCAATGGAGTTGGCGCCGCGACCGACGGACCGGCGGCGGTCACGCCAAGTGACCCAACCGAACCAGGACCATGCCACCACCAAAACGACCACGATGAGCAATGTCACGCTCCGAAGCCTGCCTTTACGTATCTGTGACCTTACCGATGGGTTCCGGTCATTGGGTGGATACCTGGATGCCGATCTTTGCACGCATTCTCAGGCTTTGCCCGGGGTCAGACCCTGACTCCGACAAACATTACGAATGCGTTACAAACGCAGTTCTTAGCACGACCCCACTCGGGGTTCCACCTGAGACGAGCGGCCCTCGAGAGGAGGGCTCAGCCGAGTCGTTCAGGCGCCGAGGCCGTCCCCGCCGTCACCGCCGAGATCACGGGGGTCCCGTCGCCAGGTGCCCGAGCGTCCGCCGGTCTTCTCCCACAGGGCAACATCGCCGATGACCATGGCCCGATCGGCCGACTTGCACATGTCATACACCGTCAGAAGCGCAGTCGTACACGCTGTGAGCGCCTCCATCTCGACGCCCGTGCGGTCGAAGGTCTCCACCTGCGCCTCGACCTCAATGAAGCTGTCCTCAATCCGGAAGTTGACGAGGACCGAGCCCACAAGCAGCGGGTGACACAGCGGGATCAGATCCGAGGTGCGCTTGGCCGCTTGGATCCCCGCCACCCTCGCCACGGCGAGCACATCACCCTTGGCCACGGCGCCGCGGGCCACAAGCGCCGTCGTCTCGGGCGACATGAACACCCGGCCTCGGGCCACGGCGCGTCGGTGGGACGGATCTTTCGGAGTGACGTCGACCATTCGGGCACGCCCGAGCGGATCAAGATGGGTGAGGCGCCGGTCGGGCATGGCCCCACTGTAGGCGAGCGGGTCAGCCGCCGATCTGGCTCATGGACCGTCGGGGCCGGATGAAGTGGACCTGGCCGATCTGGTGGCCAGCCCACTTGCCCTCCACCGCACTTGTCATGACAGCCGCCAGTTGATCGTCGGAAGCACCACCTCGCATGAGACCCCGCAGATCGTGCTCGTCCGTGGCGAACAAACACGTCCGGAACTGCCCATCGGCCGTCAGCCGTACCCGATCACAAGTCGAACAGAACGACTCGGTCACCGTTGGGATGACGCCGATGGAACCGGCACCGTCGCGATACCGCCACTGCTGGGCAGGGGCTGATGACGTTCGAGGAACACTCTCGAGGGGGTACACCTCGTCGATGGCGGCCACGATGGAAGCAGCCGGGACCACGTCACCATCGACCCAGGCCTGCTGGGCATCAAGTGGCATGAACTCGATGAAGCGAACCTCGACTCCCCGACGGCGACCGAACGCGGCCATATCGACGACCTCGTCGTCATTGACGCCAGCCATGACCACCATGTTGATCTTTACCGGTGCCAGACCGGCTGCCACTGCGGCATCAATGCCCTCGAGCACACGGTCGAGTCCGTGACGACCCGTGATGGTGGCGAACCGATCAGCTCGCAACGAATCGAGTGACACGTTGATCCGGGAGAGGCCAGCGGCAACGAGATCCTCAGCGAGCAACGACAGCGACGACCCATTGGTCGTCAGGGCCAGATCCACACCGAGCGCACTCAGGCGCCCGATGAGAACCGGGAGGTGCGCTCGGACCGTTGGCTCTCCCCCGGTCAATCGCACCGAGCGGACCCCGAACCGTTCGACGGCCACCCGCACGATTCGCTCGATCTCTTCGAAGGTCAGGATCTCGTCCCGGGGCTGCCACACCATGCCCTCCGTCGGCATGCAGTAGGAACAACGGAAGTTGCACCGGTCGGTCACCGAGACCCGCAGGTCCCGGTGCACGCGCCCGAAGGAGTCAACGAGCTCGGTGGGCACGGCCGACATACTCCAAGGCTAGGCGGGTCGTGGCCGTGCCCGCCGACCTAGAACAGGGCCAGCGGGTCGAGCGGGATGACCTCGACGAGATCGCCGTCGGCAGGACCGTCGCCATCGGGGAGCACAGCGAGACCGTTGGCGGCTGCGAGAGCGGAGAGCTGATGAGATCCCTGTCCACCAGCCGACCGGGCCACCCACCCGGTCTCCGGATCACTGCCAAGCATCACCCGGGCGTAGTGGACCTTCCCGTCTGGTCGACGGTGCAGGGATCCATCCACCCGTGCCCGCACGGTGGCACGCACGAGATCGTCGTCGCCGAACCCGGCGAGTCGTCGCAACCCGGGACGCGCCAGCAACTCAAACGACACGGCGGCCGACACCGGATTTCCTGGCAGGCCAAACACCGGAATGGCCGAACCCCCTCTGCGGGGACTGACCCGACCGAAGGCGAACGGCTTCGCCGGCTTGATGGCCACCTGCATCCACGTCATGTCCCCGACGGCGTCTACGGCCCCGAGGAGGGCTGGCTCGACGACGACGGCCGCAACCGCGGGCAGAAGCTGCCGATCAAGGTCACCGTCCGCATCGAGGGCGACAAGATGGTCGTCGACCTGACGGGCTCCAGCCCCGAGGTGCCGACGGGCTACAACTGCCCGTTCGAGGGGACGACGGTCTCGGGCATGACCTTCATCGCCCGCATGATGTTCCTCGACGAGGCCACCTACCCGGTCTTCGTGCCCCAGAACGAGGGCATGCTGCGGCCGGTCGAGGTGATCGCGCCCGAGGGCACGATCTACAACCCGAAGTACCCGCGCGCCTGCTTCGCCCGCTTCTCGCAGGCCCAGCGCGCGGTCGACCTCGTGCTCCGGGCCCTCGCCCCCGTGATCCCGAACCAGATCACCGCGGGCAACTCGGCCCACATCCACTTCCTCTCCTACTCGGGCTACGTCGAGGAGGAGGGCGAGTACTGGGTCTACCTCGAGGTCGACGAGGGCAGCTACGGCGGCCGTCCCGACCGCGACGCGATGGACTCCGTCGACAACCTGATCGCCAACACCCGCAACAACCCCATCGAGGAGCTCGAATGGCGCTTCCCGATGCGGACCGAGCGCTACGAGTTGCGCGACGAGGCGGCTGCCGCCGGCAAGTGGCGCGGCGGCATCGGCGTCGTGCGCGTCAACACGTTCCTCACGGACACGATCGTGACCTGCGAGGGCGAGCGCCACGACTCCGACGTGCCGTGGGGCATCTTCGGCGGGCACGAGGGCCTCAACGGCTCGATGGTCCGCAACCCCGGCCGCGCCGACCAGGAGTCCTGGTACAGCAAGGTCACCGGCTCGCAGCTGAAGGCGGGCGACAGCCTGCAGATCACCGTCCCCTCGGGCGGTGGCTACGGCGACCCGCTCGACCGCGATCCCGAGCTGGTTCGCGATGACGTGCTCGACGAGTTCACCACGCGTGACCTCGCCGAGCAGGACTACGGCGTCGTGCTCGTCGGCGAGGGCCTCGGTCTCGCCGTCGACCGCGAGGCCACCGACCGCCTCCGCGCCGAGCGCCGCGGGGCCTGACCCGAACCCACCGAACCACCCCAGGAGGAACGACCCACCATGAGCGAACTGCAGGAGATGCTCGACAAGATCTTCGCGGAGGACTCCGAGCTGTACCAGCAGCGCGGCTTCCAGCGGCGCATCGGCTTCGGCAAGCGCCCCGCGATCATCGACATCGACCTCGCCAACGCCTGGACCCGCCCCGGCCACGCGTTCTCGTGCGACAAGATGGACATCATCATCCCGGCGATGGAGCGCCTGCTCGACGCCGGCCGCGCGAAGAACGTGCCGATCATCCACACGACGACCGCGTACGCGAAGAACACGCGCGGCGAGTGGTCCGACATGGGCCTCTGGCACAACAAGATCCCGGTCGACGTCCTCGAGGAGGGCTCGTACGAGGCCGAGATCGACGAGCGCCTGCTGAAGGACGGCGACCTCGTGATCACGAAGAAGCGCGCGTCGGGCTTCCACGGCACCTGGCTGCAGGGCTTCCTCAGCTCGCACCGCGTCGACACGGTCATCGTGACCGGCGTGAC
>JALRFT010000207.1 GCA_023261915.1 Acidimicrobiales bacterium
GAGACGAACACCAGAGGGTCCCCCGCCACGATGCCTGCGGCGGCGAGTACTTCGGCTCGTCGGGCCGGGTCCTCAGCTCCGGTGACGACGATCTCGTCCACGTCAACGACGGGGGTGTGCACGACGTACCACGCGAGCCCCAGAACGGAAACGACGAGCAGCACGAGCGCCACCCGGCGCCGCACCCGGTAGCGCCGATCGTCAGCCACCCGCTGTCGACGAGCGGCGATCCGTGGGTCGGGACGACCCTCGACGCGATCAGTGACCCCGGCGGTCACGGCACCTGCCCCCCTCCGGTTCCCTGCTCCTGTGGCGGACCGCCGAGGGTGCCCGCAAAGCCCACCATCCGGGTCTCAGCGACGAGATGAACCCCTGAGCTCTCGACGACGCGGCGGGCCACGGTGTCCATAAGGGTCGCCACATCGTCGGCCGAACCCCCGGGGTCGGCCTGGATGAAGTTGGCATGGCGGGGTGAGACTTCGGCCGTGCCGAGACGAAGGCCCCGGGCGCCGGCATCATCGATGAGACGTCCGGCGGCATCACCAGGTGGGTTCGTGAAAACCGACCCGGCGTTGGCCCCCCCGGGCTGGTTGGCGCGGCGCCAGGCGACGATGTCGGTGAGCATGGCCTCGGAGGTGGCCTTGTCTCCCTCCATCAGGGACAGCTCTACCGACAACACGATCTCGTCGTCCGACACCGCCGAGTGGCGATAGCTCAGGGACAACGCAGCGGCCGGCACCCCTCTATCCTCGCCGGTCCGAAGGTTGAACAAGCGGACCTCGGTGAGCGAGGCCGCCATGTCCGAGCCGTGACCACCGGCGTTCATCCGGACGGCGCCCCCCACCGAGCCAGGAACACCCACCGCCCACTCAAAGCCGGACAGCCCCGCCGCTGCGGTGCGGCGGGCGACAACGGGGAGGGCAGCCCCAGCGCCGGCCCGAACGTTCGTCCCCTCGATGACGATCTCGTCCCATCCCTCATCGAGGGCCACCACCAGACCACCGAACCCACCGTCAGCCACCAAGAGATTCGAACCGCGCCCGACCACGAGCACCGGCACCGCCGTGTCAGCGAGCGCCTGAGCCACACGCTGGAGTTCTTCAATCGAGCGCGGCCGAGCCAACAAGGCCGCCGGGCCTCCGACGCGGTAGGTCGTGCGCTCGGCCAGCGGTTGATCTCGCTCCACGAGATCGCCGAGAGCACGAGCAACGGCATCGAGATCAGCCGGGCTGGCCGCTGGGAGCGGTGCCATCGGATCACTCACGGTCCACGTTCCTCACCTAGACGTTGGAGCACCCGCGTCGGCACGGTGGTCAGGTCGCCAGCCCCGAGGGTGAGACAGAGGTCACCGGGCCGCAATTCCGTTCCCAGCCACCCCACGACATCGTTGAGACCGGGAAGGTAAGCAACACGGGCACGAGGGTGTCGGGTGAGGATGGCATCGACGATCAACTTGCCGGACACCCCAGGCCGGGGGGCCTCCCCCGAGGCGTAGACATCGGTGATGGCGACCACATCGGCATCGGTGAAGGCGTCGGCGAAGTCCTGCCACAGCGCCGCGGTGCGGCTGTAGCGGTGAGGCTGGAATACGCAGACCACCCGATCCCATGCACCATCACGGGCGGCCGCCACCGCAGCACCGACCTCAGTGGGCAGGTGGGCGTAGTCATCCACGAAGTGAATCCCGTTGACCTCACCGCGATGCTCGAAGCGTCGGGCCACCCCGGCAAAGCGGGCGAGCGCGGCGACTCCGGCCTCCAACGATGCTCCGAGTCCGAGGGCGCATACGAGCGCACCTG
>JALRFT010000232.1 GCA_023261915.1 Acidimicrobiales bacterium
ATCGCTCAGCGGGGCAGCGTCGACCGACGTGAGCGTGACCGCTGTCAGTGCCTCATGGGGGTCAGATGTCACCGGCCAGGCCCTCCGGGCACTCGTCTTCTTCCTGCTGGCGATCCTCGCTTACATCACGTTCCGCCTCGAGTTCCGGATGGCCGTCGGAGCGATCATCGCCACCGTCCACGACGTCGTCATCACGGTTGGTGTCTATGCACTGTTCCAGTTTGAGGTCAGCCCCGGGACCATCGTGGCGTTCCTCATGGTCTTGGGGTATTCGATCTATGACACCGTGGTCATCTACGACAAGGTGAAGCAGAACGAATCCCAGGTCGGCATGACGAATCGACTCACCTACGCCGACGTCGTGGGTCGCTCGATGAACACCGTGCTGCTGCGTTCACTCAATACCTCGATCACCTCCATTCTCCCCGTGTTGTCGCTGATATTTGTCGGGGGCTACGTCTTGGGGGCGACCTCGTTGGACCAGTTCGCGGTCCCCCTTGCGGTCGGTCTGGTTGTGGGCACCTACTCCTCGATCATGGTGGCCTCCTACGCCGTGGTCCTTCTCAAGGAGCGTGAGCCGCGCTACCGGCAACTGAAAGAGCGACTTGGTCGGGGTGGCGGTTCGGTACCTCGGACCGAAGGGTCCGATGATTCGGTGTCGGCAACCCCAGGAACACCGGGTTCGGTCCGGGTGCCCGAGGGTGTCATCCCTCCCCGCCCCCGTAAGCGGCCGGGGAAACCCCGGCGATCCTGAACAGCGATCATCGCCAATCCGCCGGGGATCGGGCAGGGGAGCCGGTAGCCTTGGCCCATGGCCGTTCGTGCCGAGGAACTTGGAGCGATGGTGCGGGTGTTCGCTGACTGGCCACGCCCCGGGATCGATTTCCACGACGTCACCCCATTGCTCGCTGACGCCCAGGCGTTCCACGAGGTGGTGACGACGATTGCCGATCACCACGCCCGTGGCATGGTCGATCCCGGTGGAGGCCCCGTGACGCACGTCGCTGGGATCGAGGCCCGCGGATTCGCAGTTGCCGCCCCCGTCGCCCTTCGGCTCGACGCCGGTTTCATCCCGGTACGCCGAGCCGGTCGACTGCCCGCTGATGTCGAGGCCGCTGAGTGCACCCTCGACTACGGGACCCAACTGCTCGAGATGCAGCGACAGTCCGTGGGCCCGGCGTCCTCCGTGCTGATTGTCGATGATGTCCTAGGTACCGGAGCGACGGCAGAGGCCGTCGTCCGCATGGTCCGCCGGTGCGGTGGGGAGGTGGCCGGAGTGGCCTGTGCACTCGAGGTCGCCGCCGAAGGCGGACGTCACCGACTCGACGGCATCCCGGTCTTTTCCGTACTGCGTGTGGATGGCGGCCAGGTCACTGCCGGCGGTGACTCTCCGAAGCGGGAGGGCTGAGGCGTGGCGACGGTGAACCGCGTCCTCCCGTGGCGTCGACACACGGTCACCGACGCCGAAGAGATCGCGCCGCTGCTGGCCACGTTCCGGGAGCGCCACCCCAAGGTGGCCACCACGCTGATCCAGCAGGCCTATGAGACCGCAGCGCGAGCCCACGACGGACAACGGCGCTATTCCGGTGAGCCCTATGTCCTGCATCCCGTTGCGGTGGCAGGCATTGTCGCTTCGCTCGGCCTCGACGACGTCACCATTGCCGCTGCGATCCTTCATGACGCCGTCGAAGACACAGGTGTCACGGTCGAGGATCTCGAGGCGGAGTTCGGTCCGGATGTCGCTGCCATCGTCGACGGAGTCACCAAGTTGGATCGGGTCAAGTTCGACTCGAAGGAAGCCCAACAGGCGGCGACGGTCCGCAAGATGCTCGTAGCGATGGCCAAGGACCTTCGGGTGCTGATCATCAAACTGGCCGATCGGTTGCACAACATGCGCACCGTGGCAGGCATGCCAGCTTGGAAGCAGGAGCGCTCGGCGCAGGAGACACTTGACGTCTACGCCCCCCTGGCCCACCGTCTCGGAATGCAGGAGGTCCGTCAGCAACTGGAGGACCTCGCCTTCGCAGCGCTGCACCCCAAGCGGTACGCAGAGATTGACCACATGGTTGCTACTCGGAGCCCCGAGCGTGAGTTGTACCTGACCCAGGTCCTCGCCGAGGTCCAACAGCACCTCGGTGACCTCGGCATCGAGGGGGAGGTGCACGGCCGGCCGAAACACCTGTGGAGCATCTACGAGAAGATGGTGGTGAAGGGCAAGGAATTTGACGAGATCTTTGATCTCGTGGGCATCCGTGTCGTCGTCGACAGCGTGAAGGATTGCTACGCCGCGCTGGGCTCCATCCACGCCACGTGGAAACCGGTGCAGGGCCGATTCAAGGACTACATCGCCATGCCCAAGTTCAACCTCTACCAGTCGTTGCACACGACAGTGGTTGGTCCGCAGGGCAAGCCGCTCGAGGTGCAGATCCGGACACGGCAGATGCACATGCTCGCCGAGTACGGCGTGGCGTCGCACTGGAACTACAAGGACAATCACAAGTCGTCGGACGATCTTGCGTGGCTGAACCACATCATTGATTGGCAACGAGAGACTGCTGATCCGTCTGAGTTCATGTCAATGCTGAAAGTTGACCTTGAACAAGATGAGGTCTTCGTGTTCACCCCGAAGGGACGGGTTGTCACCCTGCCAGTGGGTTCGACCCCAGTGGACTTCGCCTACGCCATCCACACCGAGGTAGGCAATGCCTGTATCGGGGCGAAAGTGAACGGTCGGCTGTTGCCTCTGGATGCTGTTCTCACGAGTGGTGACACGGTCGAAATCTTCACATCGAAGGTGGAGGGGGCCGGACCGTCGCGAGACTGGCTGCGCTTCGTGGCGACCAATCGTGCGGCGGCCAAGATCAAGCAGTGGTACCTCCGCGAGCAGCGGGAGGACGCCCGAGAGACGGGATCTGACGAACTCATCAGGGCACTCCGCCGGGACGGCCTGCCCGTTCAGAAGATCCGCCAGTCAGGTGTCCTCGACACGGTGGCTGCGGCAATGAACTACGCCGACCTCGATGCACTTCACGCCGCCATTGGCCACAATCACGTGTCCGCTGCGGCTGTCACTGACAGGGTCCGACGTCACCTTCAGCACGGGGATGCCGATTCCGAGGAGCGCCTGCCGCTCACAGTTCGGCAGGCGACGCCGCTGCGTCGTTCCCTCGATACCGGCACGACGTCGGGGGTCCATGTCGAAGGGCTCGATGACGTCATGGTCCGGCTGTCACGCTGCTGCACACCCGTGCCCGGTGATCCCATCATGGGATTCGTGACGCGTGGTCGAGGTGTCTCGGTTCATCGTTCGGACTGTGCCAATGGCGTGTCTCTCTCGTCGTCGCAAGCGGAACGGGTTATCGAAGTCGATTGGGATGATGCGCCGGCGGGCACATTCGTGGCGTCCGTGGAGGTGAAAGCTCTTGATCGTTCACGCCTGCTCCGTGACGTCAGCGCCGCTCTCGCCGATGCCCACGTCAACATCATCTCGTGCACGACAGTGACCGGATCAGACCGCATCTCCACGATGCAGTTCGACTTCGAACTCGGTGACCCGGCGCACCTCGAGTGGCTCCTTCGCTCAATCCGCCAGATCGACTCCATCTATGACGCCTACAGGGTGATGCCCCGGGTGTGAACTCGAGGGCCGCCGGTCTCGCCCGAGCTGGTGCAAGTGGTCGGCAACTGGTTCGGTTGCCTGACGGCTCCTCACTAGAGTCAGGGTTGTGGCTGACGATGTGCACACCGGACCTTTTCAGGCTCCCGTCGGCGTCCACGACGTACTCCCACCCGAGTCAGCCCGCTGGGAGGCCTTGATCGCCAGCTTCTCTGAGGTGGTGGGCTCAGCGGGCTACGGGCTCTGTCAGAGTCCAATGTTTGAAGATGTCGGGGTGTTCTCGCGTATGGGGGAGGGCACCGATGTGGTGTCCAAGGAGATGTACGAGTTTCGGGACCGGGGTGACCGTCACCTGGCACTGCGGCCCGAGGGCACGGCCTCCATCGTCCGGGCTTATGTCGAGCATCGACCCACGCTTCCTTGGAAGGTCTGGTACGCCACTCCGGTCTTCCGGTACGAGAAACCCCAGAGCGGCCGATTTCGTCAGCACCACCAACTCGGAGTGGAGGCGATCGGTTCACCCGATCCCGATCTCGACGTTGAGGTCATGGTCTTGCTCGCCGACTTCTACCGGTCCCTCGGCCTCAATGCCGTGGACCTCGTGATCAACACCCTAGGAACCCCGCATCAACGTGTCGCCTACTCCGACGCACTCTCCGCATGGCTCACCGAGCGCGCTGACGCACTCGACCCCGCTGATAGGGAGAAGATCGAGCGTCATCCTCTTCGGGTTCTCGACTCAAAACGTCCGGCCACCCAGGCAGTGACTGCCGCCGCTCCCTCCATCCACGACAGCCTTGACGCTGACGCCCGGCGACATTTCGAGCGGGTTCAGGAGGGATTGTCGGCTGCGGGACTTCCGTTCGTCGTCGATCATCGGATGGTGCGGGGGCTTGACTACTACACCCATACGCTGTTCGAGTTCCGCTCCGACGCGCTCGATGCAGCGCAGAACACCATCGGCGGCGGAGGTCGCTTCGACGGGTTAGTGGAATCGCTCGGTGGACCCACAACGCCGGCCGTCGGATTTGGAACCGGCATCGAGCGTGTGTTGCTCGCCTGTGACGCCGAGGGAGTGTTTGCAGGTTCTCCAGCGGCCGTGGACTTTTTCGTCGTAGATACCGTCGACGGGTCCTCGGCGCGGGATCTGTGCACCGAACTTCGGCGCGCCGGGCTCCGGGTAGACCGAGCTTTTGATGCTCGTTCCATGAAGGCCCAGATGAAGGCGGCTGACCGCAGTGGTGCGTCGTACGCCTTGATTATCGGGGCCGATGAGGCATCCGCCGGCGAGGTCACCGTGCGGCCGCTCCGTTCGGACGAAGGACAACGGCGGCTGTCGAGGGTCGCGGTGGCCGCAGATCTCAAGGCGCTTGTCGCCGATCCTGATTCCCGGAGGGACCAATGACTGAGCCAACCACCGTCCACGGGGATGTCGCTCGTCAGGGTGGGGCGTCGGCGCGGGGAATGAGGTCGGACTACTGCGGCGATCTCCGGACCGCCGACGAGGGTCGTCAGGTGCAGGTGTGTGGGTGGGTCGCACGGCGCCGCGAGCACGGCGAGCACCTCGCCTTCATCGATCTACGGGATCACACCGGTCTCATCCAGTGTGTCGTCGACGGTGCTCACGAGCTTCGGAGTGAGTTCGTTGTTCGGGTGACCGGTACCGTGCGCCGTCGACCGGACGGAACGGCCAACTCCGAACTTCCCACCGGTGAGGTCGAGGTGGGTGATTGCACCGTCGAGGTGCTCTCTGGTTCAGACCCTGTCCCATTTCCCATCGACGAGCGGGTCGAAGTTGACGAGACGTTGCGTCTTCGTCATCGCTACCTCGATCTGCGTGCCGCCCGACTTCAAGGCAATCTTCGGATACGGGCGTCAGTCAACGCCGCTCTCCGCGCGGCCATGACCGACCAGGGGTTCGTTGAGATCGAGACGCCGTTGCTCATTGCCTCAACTCCCGAGGGGGCACGCGACTTCGTCGTGCCCAGTCGGCTTAGCCCCGGCGAGTTTTATGCCCTGCCACAGAGTCCGCAGCTCTTCAAGCAGTTGTGCATGGTCGGCTCCGTCGATCGCTACTACCAGATCGCTCGTTGTCTGCGCGATGAGGACCTGCGAGCTGACCGCCAGTTCGAATTCAGTCAGCTGGATCTTGAGGCGAGTTTCGTCACGCAGGCCGACATTCTTGAGATGGTCGGGGTGGCTATTGGTGCTGCAGTGAGCGCCGTACGTAACGTCGAGCCGGGACCGATTCCTCACATGACGTGGCGTGAGGCCATGGACCGGTTCGGGAGTGACAAACCCGATGTCCGGTTCGGCCTGGAGCTCGTGGATGTTACGGCGGTCTTCTCTTCCACGGAGTTCAACGCCTTCCGAGCGCCCTCAGTCAAGGCGATCTGTGTTCCGGGAGGTGCCGACACCACTCGGAGCCGACTCGACGACCTCACCGATCGTGCCAAGCGCTGGGGGGCGAAGGGACTCGTGTGGATGCGCGTCGAGGAGGATGGGATCAACTCCCCGGTCTCGAAGTTCCTCAGCGCCGAGGAGCTGACTGGTCTCCGCGAGGCGACGGGAGCATCCACGGGTGATCTGTTGTTGCTCGTGGCCGACGAGTGGCGGGCAACGTGTCATGTGCTCGGGCTCCTGCGGCTTGAGTTGGGGCGCCCGGGGGTCAACGAGGGAGGGCTGCAATTCCTATGGGTCATCGACTTCCCCCTCTTTGAGGCAATCGGCGATGACGGGTCGCCCGTGCCCGCCCATCATCCCTTCACGATGCCGCACGCCGATGACCTGCACCTGCTCGACTCCACCGAGCCCACCGACCTTCTCGCCATGCGCTCACAGGCCTACGACCTAGTCCTCAACGGATGGGAACTCGGTTCGGGAAGTGTCCGGATCCATGACCCCGCCGTGCAACGTCGGATCTTCGGGTTGCTCGGCATCTCGTCCGACGAGGCGCAGAAGCGTTTCGGCTTCCTGCTCGATGCCTTCCGGTTCGGCGCCCCCCCGCACGCCGGCTTTGCCTTCGGCATCGACCGTCTCGTGGCGCTTTTGGCGGGGGAGGAGAACATCCGCGAGGTGATTGCCTTCCCCAAGACCCAGTCCGGTGGGGACCCACTGACCGGAGCGCCGGGTGCCCTCGACGCCGGGCAGTTGGACGAGTTGGGCCTTCGGGTCCTGCCTCCGGCGACCTGAGGACCGTTCAGCCTCAGGCGGTCGGTTGCCCCGCCTAGCCTTGGCGGCCATGGGTGGGGACGACCTTTTCGGGCAGGCCGCAGCGGAGCGGCTCGCCGGCCGGGCACCCCTCGCCGCGCGTATGCGTCCTCTCCGCCTTGATGATGTCGTCGGTCAGGAGCATCTCCTCGGCCCCGGTCGACCCCTGCGATCGCTGATTGAAACGGACCGTCTCTCCTCGGTTGTGCTGTGGGGCCCACCGGGTACGGGGAAGACTTCTCTGGCGCAGATGATTGCGTCTCACACGTCAAAGACCTTCGAGCAACTCTCGGCGGTCTCGGCCAGCGTCCGTGATGTGCGAGATGTCCTAGAACGGGCGGGAACCCGACTTGGCGAGCACGGTCAGGGAACCATTCTGTTCCTTGATGAGGTGCATCGATTCACCAAGAACCAGCAGGACGCGCTCCTTCCCGGAGTGGAGAGTGGACTCATTGTGTTCATCGGTGCGACCACAGAGAACCCCTTCTTTGAGCTCAACGCCCCGCTCCTCTCCCGGTCGACGTTGTTTCGTCTCGAACCTCTGGATGCTGCGTCGGTGCGCACGCTCGTCGAGCGGGGACTGGCGTTCGAAGGGGCCGAGGCCAGCGACGACGCCGTCGACCTCCTCGTTGCGCAGGCGGGTGGCGACGGTCGGCATGCGCTGACGAGCCTTGAGGTGGCCGTCGCCCTTGCCCAGCACCGTTGGGGTGGGCAGGGGGCGACTCAGGGGGCCGTTGAGATCGGTGACGTCGAGGCCTCGCTCGGCACGACGGCGCTGCGGTACGGCGTCGATGAGCACTACGACGTGATCTCGGCGTTCATCAAGAGCATCCGTGGATCGGATCCCGATGCCGCCCTTCACTACTTGGCGCGCATGCTCGAAGCGGGCGAGGATGCACGCTTCATCGCCCGGCGTCTCGTGATCGCCGCCAGCGAAGACGTCGGTATGGCGGACTCCACGGCCTTGTTGGTTGCCGACGCAGCAGCACGGGCGGTCGAGTTCGTCGGTCTCCCCGAGGCCCAGCTCCATCTCGCCCATGCCACGGTCACCCTTGCCTGTGCGCCAAAGTCGAACACCGTGACGACAGCGATTGCAGCAGCAAGAAAAGACGTTCGTGATCACCCCAATGCCTCAGTGCCGTCACAACTTCGCGACGCCCACTACCAAGGGGCGGCGACGCTGGGCCACGGAACGGGTTACCTCTACCCCCACGACGACCCACGTGGCTGGGTGGAGGCGACCTACCTCCCTGACGTTCTCGCAGGTCGTCACTACTGGTCGCCGTCACCCCATGGAGACGAACCTGCGGCGGCCGACGCACTTGCCCAACGCCAGCGGCACGACGTTGATGAGGTCGGACGATGACAGCCGGGGATCTGGCACTGCTGATCGTCGTCGTCGCTGCCGTGGCTGCGGTGGCGGCCATGGTGGCCGCTACCGTCTCTCTCGTGCGGGTGGCCCGCTCGATGCGGCTCGCAGTTGAAGAACTCGAGGCCGACCTTGCGCAGGCCCGGGCCACGGTGGCGGCCGCCGAGACCGGCGTACGGCGGGTCGACGAGGCCGTGAGTTCCGCCGAGGGACTCGCCGGGGAGCTACGGACGAGCTCGCGTTTCCTCCGACGGGTAGTGGTGGCCCCGGTGGTGTGGGTCCTGGCGGTGTTCCGGGGTCTTGGCCGGGCCGTCAGCGGGATGTTCGGCCGACGAGACCGTCAGCGTGCCCGGCGGCGAAAGGTTGCCCCGCGTACTCAGGCTGGGACAGGCTGAGTAGGTGATGAAGCGACTGACGTGGTTTGTCCTTGGTTTGGTGAGTGGTGTCGGATCGTCAATCTGGGCGTACCTGCGCTTCCGGCGGGCTGCCAGTCGTCCAGCTGCTGAGCGGGTTGCCGGCGCTCTGGCAGACACGGCTCGCTCGGGCGTCGATGGGGCGAAGAGGTTCATTGATGATGCCCGGACCCAGATTCTCCGCGCCGAGTCCGAGATTCGGCCTGCCAACCCCGATGAGCGCGACACCGGGTTGGGCGATGACGCAGTCCGGCGGGAGTCGGCGAGCGGCGCTCGGCGGTGACAGGCCACCGGCGGCCCGCAGCACTCATCGTCCCGGGCCCGTGACGGTCGCCCGGTAGGATCGCCAGATCATGCACCGCTTCAGCGCTGACGGTCTCCGGCAGGCCTTCCTTACGTTCTTTGAGGAACGGGGCCACACCCCTGTCCCATCGGCGAGCCTCATTCCCCATGATCCGGACCTGTTGTTCACCGTGGCGGGCATGGTGCCCTTCAAGCCGTACTTCCTCGGTGAGGAACCAGCGCCCTTCCCCCGGGCGGTCAGTGTCCAAAAGTGCGTCCGTGCTGGTGGCAAGGACAGTGATCTCGAAGAGGTTGGTCGCGACGCACGCCACCTGTCGTTTTTCGAGATGTTGGGAAACTTCTCTTTCGGCGATTACTTCAAGACCGAGGCGATTCCCCTGGCGTGGGAGATGGTCACCGAGCTGTTCGGCATCGATCCGGCGCTGTTGTGGGTCACTGTGCACCACAGTGATGACGAAGCGGAAGCCATCTGGCGGGACTCGGTCGGGGTGGCTCCCGAGCGCATCCAACGGCTGGGTGCAGACAACTGGTGGGGCCCTCCGGGGGGTCCTCCCGGGCCGTGTGGACCGTGTTCGGAGATCTACTTCGACAAGGGCCCGGCATTCGGTCCTGATGGTGGACCGGCGTCGGGGAGCGACGAACGGTTCCTCGAGATCTGGAACCTCGTGTTCATGCAGTTCTCGCGGGCCACCGACGGCACGGATACCGACCTGCCCAAGCGCAACATCGACACGGGTGCCGGACTGGAACGGATCCTAAGCGTGCTCCAGCGGGTGGACTCGGTATTTGAGACCGACGTTCTCGCGCCGATCGTCGACGCGGCCCAGTCCCTCAGCGGACGCACCCTCGGTGCAGACGCCAGCGCTGACGTCAGCCTGCGGATTCTCGCCGAGCATGCCCGGACGATGAGCTTTCTCATCGGCGACGGTGTCTTCCCATCCAATACCGGCCGTGGTTACGTCCTGCGTCGGATCATTCGTCGGGCGGTTCGTCACGCCTATCTCCTAGGCATTGAGGATCTCGTCACCCCGCGACTCGTTGACGCCACCGTCGGTGTCATGGGTCAGGCGTATCCGAATCTCAGCTCCCAGATGGACTTCATTACCGAGGTAGTCGGCCGGGAGGAAGAGGCCTTCCGGCGGACGCTGCGCACGGGCCTCGGCATTCTTGACGGCGCCCTCGACGCCCTTGGCCCTGAGGCGCCTCTTGATGGTGGGGTCGCCTTCCTGCTCCACGACACCCACGGCTTCCCCCTCGAGCTGACCGAGGAGATCTCCGCTGAGCGGGGACACCCCGTCGACCGGGAGGGGTTCGACGCCGGGATGGCCCACCAGCAAGAGATGGCGGCCGCCGCTCGCAAGGTGACCGGTCTGGGGGAGGACGCCGAGGCGTTCAGCGAGCTCCTCGAACAGTTCGGTCCGACGGAATTCACGGGACGGGACGAGAGCACGACGATCGGAAGGATTCTGGGCATCGTCGGCGACTCGGTGATCCTCGATCGGACGCCCTTCTACGCCGAGAGCGGTGGTCAGGTCGGCGATTCTGGCACCCTCGTGACGGCCACCGGTGTCGGTCACGTCCTCGACACGACCTACGCCCTTCCTGGCCAGCATCGTCACCAGGTGACGGTGGTCGAGGGCGAGTTGTTGGTCGGACAGGAAGTCACGGCGGCGATCGACGTCGAGCGTCGGGCGGCTATCCGCCGCAATCACACCGCCACCCATCTCGTCCACTGGGCGTTGCGCCAGACCTTGGGTGAGCACGTCAAGCAGCAAGGCTCGCTCGTCGATGCTGAGCGATTGCGTTTCGACTTCTCCCACTACGAGGCCCTCACTCCTGAGGAGATCGTGGCGGTCGAGGATCTCGTCAACGCCGACGTTCTTGGCAACTACCCGGCCCGACACTTCGAGACCACCAAGGACGAGGCGGAGCAACTTGGCGCCATTGCCTTCTTCGGGGACAAATACGGCGACGTGGTCAGGGTGCTTGAGGCTGGCCCGCATTCCATTGAGCTGTGCGGCGGTACGCACGTCGGAGCGCTCGGGGATATCGGTTCGTTCAAGATCATCTCCGAAGGTTCCGTCGGTGCCAACATTCGCCGCATCGAAGCCATCACAGGCTTTGGTCCCATCCAGCGTCTCCGGGATGACGAAGCAGTGCTTGGTGCCGCGGCGGAGATGCTCGGCGTCGGACCCGACGAG
>JALRFT010000299.1 GCA_023261915.1 Acidimicrobiales bacterium
TGGGCCCCAACGGTGCCGGCAAGACCACACTCCTTCGGTGTCTGGCCGGCCTGCACCCCATTGCCAACGGCGAGATCATCATCGACGACGAGGCCGTGGCCAGTACTCGAACCGGTGTGAACCAGTCGACGGCTCACCGACGGCTCGCCATGGTCTTCCAGGATCATCTCCTGTTCCCCCATCTCGACGTCGTCGACAACGTGGCCTTCGGGCTGCGGTCGAGCGGGATGGACCGAACCGCAGCCCGACGGGCCGCCACTGACCTCCTGACGTCCCGGGGCCTCGGTCATCTCATCAGCACTGCGACCCCCGACCTCTCCGGAGGCGAATCCCAACGGGTGGCCGTGGTGCGAGCGCTTGCGGGCGATCCCCGGCTGTTCCTTCTCGATGAACCAACCGCGGCGCTCGACGCGGTGAACCGACGCGAGGTCCAGCGTGATCTGCGTCGCCACCTTCAACAGTTCACGGGGTCAACCGTGCTCGTGTCTCACGACCTCACCGACACCATCGGCCTTGCCACCCACATCGCCGTCATGGAGAACGGCCGTCTCACCGATGGTGGCGAACTACCAGACGTTCTTGCCGAACCAAGGTCGGCTCACCTCGCCGACCTGATCGGAACGAATCTCCTTCGCCGTGACGAGGAGTGGCTGGCCATCGCCCCAACGGCTGTTCGGCTTGAGTCCTCGCCACCTACCGATCCGGCGCACGAGCAGTGGGCTGGGATCGTGACCGGCCTTGACCTCCTCGGTGGGTATGTACGTGTCCACCTTGATTGCGGACAGCCGATCACGGTCGGCAACAGCGGTCACCTGATGGCAGACATCGCGACGGCCAGCAGGGACCTGCCCGCCGAAGGCACCCGCCTGTGGGCAGTGGTGCCAAAGTCCGCAATCCATCACTACCGCTGAGGGCGTATCGACTCTGGCCGCCTCGGACGGCTACCGGCGGCAACTCAGGGAGATGGTTGCCGATGGCGTGCTGGCGGCAGCGAGACCCGACGCCAGAGACAGAGCAGGACCAGCACCAGTGACGACAGGGTGAGGGTCACGTTGACGCCGACCAACCAGAGGTCGTCACGCTGGGCGGCAATGACGACCCAGACCAGATTATTGGTTGCCGCCACCACCCATGTCACGAGCGACACGCCGGCGACGTCGGGGGAGCGCATCAGGCGGAGGACCTGAGGCCAGCGCAGGAAGACGGCGAGCCCGAGGCACCACGCTGCCACCGGCTGCCAACTGATCGCCGTTCCAACCCATAGGGCCAACCCCGTGACCAACGCTGAAACCACAACGACGAGCAGGCCCCGATGGCGACGCGGCTCGACCTCCCACAGGAGCGCCACGTTGAACAGGGCCGCACCGACGCCGTTGGCAACGAGGTAGGGGTTGCCCACTCCGACGCCGTAGACCGCCCAGGTGGCGTTCAGCGCTAAGAACACTGACCAAGTCAGGACACTGATTCCGGCCACGGACCGCCTCGCCCGCCACCACTGAGCCCCGGCGAGCACCCATGACAGCCCAACCCCGGTCAGGCCGATGATGAGCGGACCGATGCCGTCCACCGTGCCCGCAACTACCCGTTCAGGCCTGAAGTGCTCGACGAGCGAGGTCGAGGACAGTGTCGTCAACCACCAGTCCGTTCGCCACGCTGAACCAGAGGTCCTGTTCCTCCACGAACGATGGAAGGCGCCGCAGCGAAGCCTCAACCTCGTCCCAGCCCACACCAAGCTCGGCAAGGTCGGTCCGCGCACCGGCGGCGTCGGCGATGCGACGAGGTCGGTCGGGATCGTTCCCCTGAATGGCAGACATGACGAGCACACCGAGCGTGACGAGCTCGCCATGCATGATGGTGCGACCCGTCACCTCCTCGAAGGTGTAGGCGAAGAAGTGCTCACTGCCCTCTTCGAAGCGGGCGTGGCCGACCTCGTGACACAACCAGCCGATGTCACGGTGACACTCCATCAGTCGCTCAACACCCTCATCGGCCCCTTCGTCGAGCAGGGGGGCGACAGCCTCGAGCTCGTCGAGATACTCAAACCCCCGCGCCGCGGTGGCCTCGTCCCAGGGAGCGTTGCGTCCAACGCGGGCGGCCAACTCCCAGTCGAAGAGTCCGGTATGACAAGACAACACGTCACCGATCCCGCCACTCACCAACTTGGGAGGGGCCGCTCCAATGAGATCGAAGTCCACCATCACCAACTCGGGAACGGAATCACCGTCGTAGCGGACACCGCCGCGGTCCCGCAGCGCCGTCATGCGGGTGAAACAGGCGTCAACGGAGGGCAGCGACGGCACCTG
>JALRFT010000337.1 GCA_023261915.1 Acidimicrobiales bacterium
GACCTTCTGGTGCGCGAGGATCTTTTGCAGCTTTTCGGTTTTCCGACCATGCTGGAGAAGGACTGGCACAAGCTTTTGATGACCGTGCAAGGCGTGGGGGCCAAGGCCGCCATGGCGATCATGGGGACGCTTGGCGCCGAGGGCGCTGGCGCCGATCAGCTCGAGGCAGGCCTCGAGCTCCCAGCGGGTGCGCACGAAGGGGAGCATGACCACGAGGTTGGGAGTCTGTTCCCGGACGCGTGCCAGCACCTCGAGTTCCATGGCGAACACCTCAGGTTCACGCAGGTAGCGGTAGGCGCCCCGGAACCCAATCATGGGGTTGGCCTCCACCGGTTCGAACTGCTCACCACCCCGCAGGGCGCGGAACTCGTTGGTGCGGAAATCGGTGAACCGGTAGACGACAGGCCGGGGGGCGAACGCTGCGGTGATGCGGCTCAGAGCACCGCCCATGGCCGTGACGAAATCGGCTGACCGACCCTCGGCGAGGACCTGACGGGGGTGCACGCCACCGAGAGCGTCGGCGAGGAGGAACTCGGCCCGCAACAGACCGACACCATCCACGTTGAGCGCAGCCACCTCCTCGGCCCGTTCAGCGAGCGCCAGGTTCACATACAACCGGGTCGCTAATTCCGGGCCCTCCTCGGCGGGGTGGACCGGTTGGGCAACCACCCGGGCCGCAGTGATCGGTGACGCAGCAACCGGCCCGGGGTGCACCGTGCCGGCGGAACCATCAACGGTGACGTGGGTGCCGGTGACGAGACGGCTGGTGGCGTCGCCCGTGCCCACCACGACGGGGATGCCCAACTCGCGTCCCACGATGGCGGCGTGGCAGGTGACCCCGCCCTCATCGGTGACGAGTGCCGACGCCCGCCGCAGTGCCGCCACCCAGTCCGGTGAGGTCATGGCGGCCACGAGTACTTCTCCCGGTTCGAGATCGGCACCATCGGCCGCCGAGTTCACGATCCGCACCGGTCCCGATGCCGTTCCGGGCGAAGCCCCAAGTCCGGCCACGATGATGTCGGTGGACACACCGGGCGGGGCAGACTCGACACGACGGTCGGTAAGCGTGGTGATGGGTCGCGACTGCACCAACCAGATGCCGTCGGCATCGATGGCCCACTCAACGTCCTGAGGGGTCCCGTAGTGATCCTCGACCCGGAGTCCGAGTTCGGCGAGTCCGATGACCTCGTCGAATTCAAGTGCAGGTCGGGTGGCGTCTGAGGATGCAACGGGCTCGAGGCGGTGACCACCGGATTCATCGGGCACCTGACGCACGGTCTTGCTGCCGACGCGCAGCGACACGAGTGTCGGCGGGTCCTCGGGTGATTCCGGCCGCTGGAGTCGGTACGTGTCGGGCTCAACGGTTCCCGACACCACCGTCTCCCCTTCACCCCACGCCGCCTCCACCACCAACTGATGCCGATCCCCGGTGGGATCGACGCTGAACAGCACGCCAGCGGTCACCGGGGTCACCATCTTCTGCACCACCACGGCGATGGCCGGCTCGTCGGGGAGACCGCGCTCGAGGCGGTAGGCGAGCGCACGAGGGGTGAACAGCGAGGCCCAGCACGACGCAACAGCGTCGATCACGGCCGGCTCGCGGCCACTGCCGGTCACCGAGACGTCGAGCAGCGACCGGTGCATCCCGGCGAACGAGGTTCCGGCGGTGTCCTCGGCCGTAGCCGAGGATCGCACAGCCACGCGAGTGGGACCGAGATGAGAACACGCGGCGGTCACCGCTTCGATCACCTCATCGGGAACAACCATTGATCCGACCGTCGCGGCGAGAGAGGCGGCCTCGGCGGCGAGACCGACGTGGTCGTCGGGGTCGAGTGACCGAAAGCGCCGCAAGAACTCGTCGCGGACCCCGGCCCGCTCCACGGCCAACAGGTAACTGCGGGCAGTCACCACAAACCCACCAGGCACGGGGAAACCAGCGGCGATCAGTTCGCCGAGGTTCGCCGCCTTGCCCCCGACGGAGGCCACGTCGCCCGACCCCACAGACTCGAGGGGGGCCACCCACACGTCGCCGGTCTCCAAGGGATTCACGCCGACCACTCTGCCCCCATCAGCAGGTGGACCGGCAGGGACGAAAGGCCCGACGGCGACCGCACCTCGGCGTGCTCAGCCGTAGGTGAGCCGGGTCAACCAGTCCGCCACCAGGGCGGGACGGTCGCCACCCTCGATCTCGACGGAGAAGCGACGGGTCACCTGGAGGTTGTTGGGATCCTTCAACTCCACATCGACGAGTTCGGCGTGGGCCCGAATGCGACTCCCCACCCGCACGGGACTCACGAAACGAACCTTGTCGAACCCGTAGTTGACCCCCATGAGGATCCCGGTGAAACGGGCGGGGTCTTGGGCGATGGAGGCCGACAGGTGGGTGAGCATCGACAGGGTCAGGAACCCGTGGGCGATGGTCCCGCCGAACGGAGTGGCCTTGGCGGCCTCGGGATCGACGTGGATGAACTGGTGGTCGGAGGTGACATCAGCGAACTCGTTCACCTGCTCCTGGGTCACCTCGAACCACTCACCCGCCCCTTCGGACTGGCCCAGAGCGGAATGAAACAGGGCGAAGGCGTTTTCGGCATTGGTTGACATGGAACTCCTCGATTCAGGGATGTGGTCTGGGGTGGGTCGGGTCAGCGCGATCTCAGAGCTCGCCGTCCCAAGCCGCACGGATCTCGGCGGCGGGGTCGTGCTCGAGACGGCTGGTGACGTCGAAGTGCAAGGTGGCGCGTGCTGACGTGTCGTAGGCGGGCCACTGGGGCAGACCGGCATGGTGGGGGTTGTGGGTGTTGGCGAACGCCACCCACGACTCGGCCATGGCGTCCGAGAGCCCCTGGGGGGCGGCGGGGCCGGTGAACATGCCCACCCCGGGCCCGTCGAGGCAGTCGAAGACGAACGGGATCTCGAGAGCGTGGCATGACCCGAGTCGACCGTCGAACGCCGACGACGCCCACTCAAAGAGGTACATGAAGGTGGCGTCGGGCTGGTGGGCACTCTGGGCCTCGGCCAGACGGATGGCGGGGATGCGGAACACGCGGTCGGTCATGATGGCGTCCCAGACGGCATCATGGGAAGCATCGTCGCGCCCCTGTCGGTAGACAGCTGCCATCTCGTGCGGGTCGGCGACCATACGCCCAAGTCGCCGCAGCAGCGTCTCCTCGTCCTCGACGCTGCGCAGCATCATGCCGAACAGCCGCCACTCGTCACGAGTGGTGCCACACATGAGGGCAACCCCGGCAGCTGAGCCGTCACGGATGGCGTCAAGGGGCCGACGCTGCAACACGACACCGTCGAGCACGGGGCTGAACGGCAGACCGAGCACGTCGCCTTGGGGACGGGTGGCGCGTTCGATGGTGAGGTCAGCCGCCACCTTGGTCTGAGCCTCCAACAACACGGCGGCGTCCACTCGCTGGAGTCCCTCGAGGTCCGACACCCCGATGACCTCCATGAGTCGCGTGGTGACCTCAATGGGCCCGTCGGGCTCGTACACGTTGTGAGCCGCCCCGCTTTGGGCAATGGCGGCGTTGAACAGTCCCGATGCGGCCGGCGTACCCATCAGGGTGGCGACGCTCATCCCGCCAGCACTCTCCCCGAAGATGGTGACCTGGGTGGGATCCCCGCCGAAGTTGGCGATGTTGTCCCGCACCCACTCAAGCGCGGCCACCTGGTCGAGGAGGCCGGCGTTGCCACTGCCGGCGAACCCTTCGTCGAGGTGGTCGACGTATAGCCAGCCGAACGCGCCGAGGCGGTAGTTGATGGTGACCACGACCACCTCACCGCGCTGCACGAGGCGGCTGCCGTCGTACCACGGGATCGATCCCGACCCGCCGGTGAACCCACCACCGTGGATCCACACCATCACCGGCCGGTTGCCGTCGAGATCCGGGGTGAACACATTCAGCGTGAGACAGTCCTCGGACCAGTCCGGCGCCGCAGCACCGGCCAGTGCCTCGATGGTGCCCGCCGTCTGCGGGGCCACCGGGCCAAAGGCCCTTGCGTCGCGCACGCCGTCCCATGCCGGGTGGGGCTGGGGGGCCCGGAAGCGAAGCTCACCGACCGGCGGAGCGGCGAAGGGAATGCCCGCGAACCGCAGCACACCGTCGTGCTCGGCCCCGGCGACGTCGCCGCAGGTGGTGGTGGCGATGTTGGTCATGGTGTCCCCCCGTGATCGTGACGACGCCGCCCCCTTGGCGGCCGGATCGCCACCGTACCCCCCGGTGGCGAGGCTCGCAGAAGCCGGACCTAACGCATCTCGGCGGGGTCGTAGATGACCGGGCCACGGAACGTTCCCAGGAGGTTCACGTTCTCGGCCGTGCGTTGGTACGACTCGGGCACGGTCTCGGGTGTGACCGGTCGGATGATGGTTCCGGGGTAGTGAACCCAGGTCGGGGTGTAGGCCACGCGTTCGGTCACGAACTTGGCTGGGGCGACCTCGGTGATGGTGAGGTAGGCGATCATCCCGTCCCGTTTGGGGGCCGGATCAGTCTGGTTCGACAGCGAGTTCCCGAGTCCGTAGATCACCGGCTTGCCGTTGATGGTGTCGATGGGCTGGATGACGTGGACATGATCCCCGATGATGGCGTCGATGTCGGGCGAGTTGAGCAGCGCCGTCGCCTGTTCGACCTGCACCGGTGAAGGTTCGTGCTGGTACTCGTTCCCCCAATGCATGCTGACGAGCACCACCTCCGCGCCGCGAGCCCGAATGGCGGCGGCGTCAGCGAGGATGCGGTCCACGTCGATCAGGTTCGCCATCCAGGTCTCCGGCAACGGCATGCCGTTGAGCCCGTAGGTGTAGGACAGGTGCCCGACCTGCACCCCGTTGGCCTCGTAGATGGGTGGGGTGGCGGCCTCCTGGGCGGAGCGGGCCATGCCACTCTGGCCGAGGCCGGCCCGCTCGAAGACCTCAACGGTCTCCATGACCCCACGGGCACCCTGGTCGAGCGAATGGTTCGAGGCCGTCGAACACCCGTCGTACCCCGCCGCCTTGGCGTCCCGAGCGATCTCCCACGGCACGCTGAAGATCGGGTAGTCGGCGATGACGCTGTTGTCGATCGACAGCGGCGTCTCCGAGTGGCAGATGGCGAGATCCGCAGCACGAATCATCGGTGAGATCTCAGCAAGCATTGGGGCGAAGTCGTAGCCCTGGCCACCAGCGTTGGTGGCGGCGTTTTCGAGCACGCGGGTGTGCAACAAGAAGTCCCCGGTGGCGGCCACGACGAATGTCCGTGGTTCGAACGTCGTGGTCGTCGTCGTTGACTCCGAGGTCGTCGGTGCGGCCACGCCGCTGACCGAGGCCCGGCCGTCAGTTCCGCACGTCACCGCCACCAAGGACAATACGAAGGCGATGGCGAGTGCGATGGCGCGGGTTCCCACGCCGTGGCCCGACGATCGGGTGCTCATTCCTCGAACGGTAGTTGCTGCCCGGCGCCTGCGCCGGGCGCCCGCATCACGATCGGCGATCAGTTGGCGGCGACGGCCACCGTGATCGAGCGGGTGGCTTCGGTGGTCCCCGGCTCACACGGTGAGATCTCGCTGAACTCCAGATCCACCTGACCAGCCTGCTTCGCTTCGAACTCGAAGATGTCGGTGTCACTCTCACCGGTCAGCGGAGGATCATCGGCCGTATCGGTGATGGCCGACGGCCGCGAGGTGACGAGACTCACCAGCGGCGAATCAGTGGTGGTGAGGTCCCACGAGAAACAGTTGCCGGCATCAGCGGGCAGAGCGATCTGGAAGGTCTGGCCAACGACCACGTCCACCGTGTCAGTCGGGTCATTGAATCGCTCCACCTCCTGACCGGCGTTCTGGGCGGGAGCACCGGCAGAAGTGGCCGTGGTCGCCGAGGATCCGTCGCTGCCCGATGAACAGCCCGTGGCGAAGGCAAGTACGAGGGCCACCGCGGCAACGAGGGCCACTGGCATCCGAGAGGTACGTAGGTGCGAGGTCATGGCCGACAACCTAGCGGGCGGTCGGCCACCGGCTCCTGAACCCCTGGCGCCGTCGGGTCACCACCGGGCAGGGTGCACAGGCGCCTGCTAGGAAATGACGGCACACGTGCCGTCACCGAGGAGCACCATGTTCACGAGCAACCTTCCCGATGTTGAGATTCCGGCCACACCCCTGACCCGCTTCGTCCTCCGCTACGCGGACGAACTCGCCGACCAGCCCGCACTCATCGACGGCACGTCAGGGCTCACCATCACCTACGGGGAGCTGTCGGCCATGGTGCAGCGCCTCGCCGGCGGTCTGCAGGCCGCCGGGATCACCCGGGGCGACGTGGTAGCGATCATGGCGCCCAACATCCCCCACTACGCCGTGGTGTTCCACGGCACGGCGTGGGCGGGGGCCGCCGTGACGACCATCAATCCGACCTACACCGCCGGTGAGGTTCGTCACCAGCTCAATGACTCCGGCGCCAAGATCCTCGTGACCGTCTCTCCGCTGGCGGCGCTCGCCCTCGAAGCGAGTGAGGGCACCGGCGTACAACAGATCGTTTCCATCGACCCCTGTGACCTCGAGGGGGTCGGGGATCTCGCCAGCCTCATGGGCGAACCGCTCGTCGACCACGTTGCGGTGGACCCCGCTGAGGACCTCGTGGCCCTGCCCTACTCGAGTGGCACCACCGGACTCTCCAAAGGGGTGGAACTCACCCATCGCAACCTCGTGGCCAACCTGGTGCAGGTTGAAGAGGTGCTGCCCTTCACCCGAGGCGAGGCCATGTTGAGTGTGCTGCCGTTCTTCCACATCTACGGCATGCAGGTACTCATGAACCTTGCCCTCGCCACCGGCGGCACGGTGGTCACCATGCCCCGCTTCGACCTCGAGCAGTTCCTCAGCCTCGCCCAACAGCACCGCATCCGTCTCGGAGTGGTCGTGCCCCCAATCGTGCTGGCACTCGCCAAGCACCCCCTCGTCGACCAGTTCGACCTGTCGTCGGTGGAGCGGCTCTTCTCCGGCGCGGCACCGCTCGGGGCCGACCTCGCCGATGAGGCGGCGGCGCGGCTCGACTGCGAGGTCGTCCAGGGGTACGGCATGACTGAACTGAGCCCGGTCACCCACGCCACCCCTGAGGGGCAGGGTCGGGCCGGCACCATCGGCATCCTCGTGCCTAACACCGAGTGCCGGGTGGTCGACCCCGAGACCGGTGCGGACTGCGCCCTAGGCGAGGACGGCGAGTTGTGGATTCGCGGACCTCAGGTCATGAAGGGATATCTCAACAACCCGACGGCCACGGCCGAGACCATCGACGCCGACGGGTGGCTGCACACCGGCGATATCGGTCATGCCGACGCCGACGGCCACTTCTCGATCGTCGACCGCCTCAAGGAACTCATCAAGTACAAGGGCTTCCAGGTTCCGCCGGCCGAGCTCGAGGCACTGCTCGTCACCCACCCGGCGGTGGCCGACGTGGCCGTCGTGGGGGTCCCCGACGACGAGGCCGGGGAACTGCCCAAGGCGTTCATCGTGCTCAAACCCGACACCACCGCCTCCGCTGAGGAGCTCCAGGCCTTCGTGGCCGAGCGGGTGGCGTCCTACAAGCAGGTGCGCGAGATCGCTTTCGTGGCCGAGATTCCCAAGTCCGCCTCGGGCAAGATCCTCCGCCGGCTGCTGCGGGACTGACCCGAAGGGGTGCTCCCGAGCCACGGTGTGGCACGCTTGGCATCTGGAACGCTGCACTGCAGGAGGACACCGTGACTGAGAGCGCCACCTTCACCCGCATGGACGAGTCGACCCTCGACGACTGGATGATCATCGGTCGCGAGACCGCCGCCAACCAGCCGCGGGTGGCGGAAAAAATTCTGTCGCTGCTTGGCGATCTCGCCGAGATCACCGACGGCTTCGGCACCGACCAGTTGACCCACTGCCTACAGACCGCCGCTCGCGCTGAGGCCGACGGTGCTGACGACGAGGTCGTGGTCGCCGCCCTGTGTCACGACATCGGCAAGGCCATCAGCGTGCCGAACCATCCCGGTATCGCAGCGGCGATCCTGCAGCCCTACGTCCGCAAAGAGGTCTTCGAGATGATCCGGGTTCACCAGGACTTCCAGGGCCAGCACTACTACCACCACTTCGGTGGCAACCCCGAAGCCCGCGAGACCCATCGGGATGAACTCTCATCCGAGGAGTTCACCCTCGCCGCCCAGTTCGCCGACGACTGGGACCAGACCAGTTTCGACCCGGACTACCCAACCCCTGACCTGGAGCACTTCGCTGGTCGGGTGCGTGCCGTCTTCGCTCAAGCGAAGTTCATGTGAGCCCGCCCATCGGGGTCACCATCGGTGGCCGCACCGTCGACGACATCGTCGCCGCCACCCGGGCCGCACACGAGGCGGGACTGCATTCGGCGTGGTCGTCTCAGATCTTCGGCCTTGACGCCCTGACGGCCCTCGCCGTCGCCGGACGAGAGGTACCCGGCATTGCGCTCGGGACCGGTGTGGTCCCCACCTACCCCCGTCACCCCATGATGCTCGCCGCTCAGGCCCGCACCGTGCAGCAGGCCAGCGGTGGCCGGCTCCATCTGGGTATCGGTCTCAGCCACCAGGTCGTCATCGAAGGCATGTTGGGCATGAGTTTCGACAAGCCACTGCGTCACATGCGCGAGTACCTGTCGATCCTCGTTCCGCTCTGTGACGGCGGACCGTCGAACTTCAGTGGTGAGACCCTCACGGGTCGGGTCACCCTCGACGTGCCGTGCGACCCGGTGCCGGTCCTCGTGGCCGCCCTCGGGGAAAAGATGCTCCGTCTCGCCGGTGCCACCACGGCGGGCACCATGACGTGGATGACGGGACGGGTCACGATTGCCGAGCACATCGCGCCGGTGATCAACGCCTCGGCGAGCGACGCCGGTCGGCCGGCACCCCGGGTCGTGGTGTCGCTTCCGGTGGCCGTCACCGATGACGCCGCCGGAGCGCGCGCCAAAGCCGCCGAGCTCTTCGCCATCTACGGCACCCTGCCGTCGTATCGGGCCATGCTCGACCGTGAAGGGGCCGACGGCCCCGGCGACGTCGCCGTCGTCGGCACCGAGTCGGAGGTGCGCAGCCAGATCCTCGCCATGTTTGACGCCGGAGCCACCGAGTTCGTGGCCGCGCCATTCGACAACCTCGAACGCACCACAGCCCTGCTCTCAGACGTGGCCCGGTCCTGAACGTGGAGGGGACCGAGAGCGCACCGGTGGCCTTGGTGTTCATCGCCGTCGTGCTCTTCATGTTGTTGTGCATGATGGGTATCTGGTGGGTGCAGTCCACGGCAGCCGAACGAGGACGTCGGGCCAACCCCGATGGCACCGACCGCTACGAGCGCATGGCCGAACTGGAAGCAAACCGCACCGCCGCCACCAAGGTTCTCCGGGTGATCGCTCCCATCACGGCACTGGCCTTCGTGGTCGTCGTCGTGTTGGCCGTCGTCGCCTGAGAGACGTCGGGTACGAACTCAGCTGCCGTGACGCAAGGGGCGTCGTCCGATGAGGTCAGCCCGGTCGGCGGCACTTCGTCCCGCACTGAACCCGTCTCCGTTGCTCACTCGGGTGCGGCGGGTCGTGAGACGGGGGAAAGCCTGTCGCACGGCGGCATCCACCTCGTCATGACGTGAGGCCAACACCGGCGTGAGATCGGTGCGCTGCTCTTGTTCCAGCGACGCCAGGGTGGCGCAGTTCTGTTCGTCCAGCCGCTGGCCGATGCGCTGGGCAAACGACACCCAGAACGCTGAACGCCATGAGCGCGTCCGGGAACGGCCGCTGCCGTCCCGATGGGACCCGGCTGCGGTCATCGCCGCCTCGGCCTGGGCCACGAGTGATGACCACAACAACTCCACGGCGTCGAGGTCGATCCGGTAGCCGACCACCATGGCGGTGGTGGCTTGGGGATCCCACACCGCCGTACATCGGTTGGCTGAGGCGACGGCACCGAGCAGCATGGCTCGACCGGCGGCGTAGGTGCCGGGCACGGGCACCGGTCGCACCACCGGGCCGCCTGACGGCTGCGGGCCGGTCCCCTCGAGCACCGCCCGGTCGAGGGCGTGGCGGGCGAGCAGGTCCTGGGCCTTGGCGGTGAGGGCCTCCGCCTCAGCCGGGAACGACGTCGACTCGGCCTTGCGCAACAGAGCCCGGACCTTTTCGTACAGGCGCGCCTCGGCACCCGCCGCCCCATCGACTTCCGGGTTGTCACCACTGCGAACTGGTGCCACGAACACTCCCTAGGAATCCCACCATTCCCACTGTGTCAGCCAGCGCCCGACATCGGGCGCGAAGGACATGAAACCCGCCTACCGTGGCCCATCAGTCGCCTTGGGTGACCTTGGTCCCTAGGGAAATCAGGCCATGGCGACCATTGTGGTCCGGACAGGGGCCCTACTAGCCAGCGGCGAGGAGGTCGACGCAATGAAGGCACTGCAGATCACCGGGTGGAAGAAGTCTCCGGAATTGCGGGAGGTGGCCGAACCCGAACCCGGGCCTGGCCAGGTCGTGGTTCGCATCGGGGGTGCCGGGGCGTGCCACTCCGACCTCCATCTTCTCCACGACTTCGACGAGGGCATGATGCCCTTCACTCTCCCGTTCACCCTCGGCCACGAGAACGCCGGCTGGGTCCACGCCGTCGGCGCCGGAGTGGAAGGTCTTGAGATCGGTACACCGGTCGCCGTGTACGGCGCGTGGGGATGTGGGATGTGTGGCCACTGCCGGGCCGGCATGGAGAACTACTGCGACAACGCCGCATCGCTGCCGGTGATGGGTGGCGGGCTCGGAGCCAACGGAGGCATGGCCGAGTACCTCCTCGTCCCCTCCCCCCGGCTACTCGTTCCCCTCGACGGTCTCACCCCCGTCGACGCTGCACCGTTGACCGATGCCGGCCTGACGCCGTACCACGCCATCGCCCGCTCCCGTCACCTCCTCGTTCCCGGATCAACTGCAGTCGTCATCGGCGCCGGCGGCGGGCTGGGACACCTCGCCGTGCAGATCCTCGCCGCCACCACCTCGGCCCAGGTCATTGCCGTCGACACCTCCCACGACGGCCTGGCCCTCGCCGGCCGGGTCGGCGCCACCCACGGCGTCGTCTCCGGCCCCGACGCCGCCGCCGAGATCAGCGAATTCACCCGGGGCCGCGGCGCCGAGGTGATCCTCGACTTCGTCGGGGTGGACGCCACCCTCGCCCTCGCAGCCGCCTCATCACGGTCGCTCGGGCATGTGACCCTCGTGGGCATCGGGGGCGGTAGCCACAACTTCAACTTCTTCTCCCAGCCCTATGAGGTCTCCTTCGCCACCACCTATTGGGGCAGCATCATCGAGCTGATGGAAGTCCTCGCCCTCGCTCGAGACGGCCATATCCATGCCGAGGTGCAGCAGGTGTCACTCGACGACGCGGCCAACGCCTACGAACGTCTGGCCGCCGGAGAGATTCACGGGCGGGCCGTGATGGTGCCTAGTTGAGTCGTCCCCCGGGCCCACACCACTGTGGGTCGGGAATGTGGATCCAGCCTTCACGCTGCGCCCGTTCGAGGTCCTCGGGGGCTGGGCCGTCGGTGGCACCGTCGACGACGGCCCGGGCCACCAGCGCGCAGATGAACGCATCGAGAACATGGTCGCTCCCAACCATGGTCGTGACCTCGTCGTCAGTGAGTCGCAACCCGGAACGTACCGTCAACGCCTCAACGACGGCGGCGCGCCGGTCCCCCTCGGCGGCACCCTTGTAACCGGTCGCCGTCAGGCCCCACACGGCGAGAGCCGCCGCCGGATAGGTCTCAGCAACCAGACCGCTGGTACCAGAACGGTCCACTGACGACCGATCACCGGTGACGGCTCGCACCCGCGTCTGGATTCGCGCCCCCCGCATGGCTGCCACTGCGATGCGATCAGCCGACACCGACATCGGATGTCGGCCGGTACGAGTGGAGACGTCGGTGTCGGTGAGCCGCAGACGCAGCGTGCGGCGATGGTCGTCGGGATCGACGTCGTCACCGGGCCACGGTCGATCCGCATGGTGGGCAGTGACAGCCTCAATGAAGGCATCAGGCCAACCCAGGGGGGTGTCGATGCCCGCCCGAGCAACGCCAGGACCGGTGATGATTGCCACGAGCTCGTCGTCACCGCCGGGAGCGTTGCGTCCGAGATGTTCCACGACGCCGGCCTGCCAGTCAATGACACAGACACCGGTGTTGGCCGGTTGGGCGGCAAGATCGATCCCGACGGTGCGCACACCAGAGTGTCCCACGGGTGACGGCGCTCCGTCGGCTCGTGACCGTTGGGGCTGACGGCCACGTCGCTGGTACGTTGCCGATCCCATGCCACCCGAACCGACATCCGAACCTGATCATCACCGAGTGGTGATCATCGGGGCGGGGTTCGGGGGGCTTGGTCTCGCTCACCACCTGCGCCGGGCCGGCATCACTGATGTCGTGCTGTTGGAGCGGGCGGCGAGCGTCGGTGGGACGTGGCGGGACAACACCTACCCCGGAGCCCAGTGCGACGTGCCCGCCACCCTCTACTCGTACTCTTTCGCCCCCAATCCCGACTGGTCACGCAACTACGCCGACGGATCCGAGATCCAGGCGTACCTCGAGCGTTGCGCCGACGAGTTCGACCTACGACCCGCCATCCGGTTGCGCACCGAGGTGACCTCGGTGCGCTGGAACGACACCGGTCGACACTGGGTACTGACGACGACGACAGGCCCCGTGACAGCTTCGGCGGTCGTGGTGGCCACCGGGTTGCTCAGTGAACCCGATATGGCCGCGGTCCCGGGCCTCGAAGCGTTCGCCGGCGACGTATTCCATTCCGGTGCGTGGCGTCACGACGTCGACCTCACCGGTCGGACGGTCGCTGTGGTGGGAACGGGGGCCTCGGCCATCCAGTTCGTGCCAGCCATTGCCTCCGGCGTTGGGCACCTCACCGTTTTCCAGCGAACCCCACCGTGGATCGTTCCCCGCACCAACCCGTCGATCTCACCGGTCCGTCGACGCGTCAACCGTCGGTTCCGGATCGTGCAGCGTCTGCAGCGACTCCGCACGTTCTGGCAACGGGAGATCCTGGCGGTCGCCATGACCCGACGAACGGGATGGCTCGCCCGTGGCGAACAGCTCGCCCGGCGCCACCTCGAGACCCAGGTCTCCGACCCGGCACTGCGAGCCCGGCTAACCCCGGACTACGCCCTCGGTTGCAAACGAGTTCTGCTCTCCGACGACTGGTACCCGGCGCTACAACGCCCCAACGTCACCCTCGTCGACACTGCTGTGGACCACGTCGACGTCGACGGCGTCGTTGATGCACATGGCACGCACCACGATGCTGACGTGCTCATCATGGGCACCGGATTCAACGTCACCCACCACCCGATGTTCAACCGCATCACCGGTCGTCACGGTGCCACCCTCGGTGAGCAGTGGGCCGAGCGTGGCATGCAGGCGCACCTCGGTACGACCGTGTCGGGTTTCCCCAACCTGTTTCTCGTGACCGGGCCCAACACCGGTGTGGGTCACACGTCGATGGTGTTCATGATGGAATCGCAGTTCCCCTACATCACCGGTGCGTTGCGCACCCTCGGGGAGCGGGGGGCGGTAGCCCTCGAGATCAGCGATACGGCCCAGGCGGCATCCAATGCCGAACTCGCTGCTGCCATGGCGTCCACCGTATGGACCACGGGCAACTGTTCCTCGTGGTATCTCGATGACCACGGCCGCAACACCACCCTGTGGCCGGCGACGGCGTGGGCCTATCGCCGCCGGCTCCGGCGCTTCGACGCCGAGAACTACCTGCTGTACTAGTTGCACCCGCCCGACACGGCGCTACCGTGGGCGTGCCAGACACGGCGGTGCAGTGCGGGAATACCACCCGGGGTGCGCCGTTGTGCAAGGCTGGACGGGTCGTGTCCGAGCGGCACGGCCCATCCACCGGGGACAGGAGTTCCCGGAACGTCCCGCCAGCGACCCAAGGAAGTCATGCCAACAGCAGGATCTGATGTCATCGTTTTCCAGGGCGTCGTGACCGAGGCCCTGCGGTCGAGCAACTTCAAGGTGACGCTCGACAACGGGCATGAGGTCCTCGCCCACCTCTCCGGCAAGATGCGGCGTGCCCGCATCCGTGTGCTGATCGGTGACCGTGTTCAGGTTGAACTCTCCCCCTACGACCTGACCCGCGGCCGCCTCGTCTACCGCTGGAAGTGATCTGACCTCTCGGGCAGCTGCCCTGCTTGACGCCGTGGTGGACGCCACCGGCGGCGAGCACCGGCCGGGACAGGCCGAGATGTGTGGCGCCGTCGCCGACGCGCTCAACACCGGTCACCACCTTGTCGTGGAGGCACCCACCGGCATCGGGAAGAGTTACGCCGTAGCGGTTGGCATCGCCTCATGGCTCACGACCGCACGACAGGAGCGTGCGGACGGCGGCGCGCCGGATCCGGCCGCTGACGCTGACGACGAACCCGGACCGCCACGGGTGGTCATTGCCACCGCCACCCGAGCCCTCCAGGACCAACTCGTCGACCACGACCTGCCAACCGTGGCCGCCGTGTGCGACGACCATGACGCCGGGTTCAGCTTCTCGCTCCTCAAAGGTCGCAGCAACTACCTGTGTCTGGCCCGCGCCGCCGAGATGTCGGGTGCCCTGCTCGACGAAGATCGACACCTCGCCGCCGAGATGATCGAGACAGCCACTGCCCTCGACGACGGTGAGCGGACGCAACTTCCCGAGACTGACGACACGACGTGGCGGATGCTGTCCGTCACCGCCGACGAATGCCCTGGCGCCCGCTCGTGCAGTGTCGGCGAGCGCTGCTGGGCCGAGGTGGCCCGACGTCGGGCGGCAACGTCAGACGTGATCGTGGTCAACAGCGCCCTCTACGCCGCCAACCTGCTCGCCGGCGGGGCCGTCCTCCCCGACCACGACGCCGTCATCGTGGATGAGGCGCACGCTCTCGCTGACATCATCATTGACGCCGCCTCGGTTCGGGTCACCGCCGGGAGGCTTCGGGCCGTGGAACGTCTCACCCGGACGTGGGGCGGCGACGGCGCCGGAGACCGGCTCCAACGCGCCGCCGACGGGCTCCGAAGCGAGCTCGAGGGGGGCGAAGGTGAGACCGATCCCACCGTTGGGGATCTCGCTGTGTACCTCGCCGATGCCCGAGCCGCCGCCCAGGAGATCGCCCGGGCTGCAACCACCGACGGCAGCGACGAGGCCCTCCAAGCGGCGGCCACCTCCACCAACCTCGCCGGCGACCTCGAATTACTGCTCGAAGGTGACGGTCTCGACCGGGTGGTGTGGACCGACAGCGATGGAGCACTGCAGTGCGCACCGGTGGAGGCCGATCAGTTAACCCGGCAACTGTTGTGGCCGGGACGCGCCGTGGTGTGTACCTCAGCCACACTTCGCGGCGCCGACCCTGCAGGCCGGGTCAGCTTCGCCCCCTTCCTCATGGCTCTCGGTGCGCCGGCCGATACCCAGACGCTGAGTGTCGACTCGCCTTTCGATTACCGAACCCAAGGCATTCTCTACGTCCCCAAGGGCCGCATTCCTTCACCGCGGGACCCGGGTTGGAGCGAAGGTGTCGTGGAAGAACTGTGGACGCTGGCCTGTGTGGCCGGAGGTCGAACGCTCGCGCTGTTCACCTCCCGGGCGGCCACCGAGAGTGCGGCTGCTGCGCTGAGAGAACGCGTCACCGCTGCGGGTGCTGCGGATGCCGGAGCATCACTCGAGATCTTCACCCAGTGGGATGCGTCCCGTCAGCGGCTCATTGACGCCATGGGGTCACGGCCCGGCGTGGTGGTCTGTGCCACACGCTCGTTCTGGACCGGCATCGACATTCCGGGTGACGCCTGCGTGGTGGTCGCCATCGACCGGCTGCCGTTCCCCCGGCCCGATGACCCACTCATGGCCGCCCGCCGACGCGCCGCCGAGGCCCGAGGCGCCAATCCTTTCCTCACCGTTGACGTCCCCGCTGCGGCCACCCAACTAGCCCAGGGAGTAGGACGGCTCATTCGCAGCACCGATGACCGGGGGGTCGTAGCCATCCTCGACACTCGTCTGGCCACGGCGGGGTGGCGACACCACCTCCTCGCCGCCCTGCCTGATCTGCGTCGCAGCATCGATCCCGACGAGGTGGCGGCCTTACTGCGGTCTAGCTGACCGCTACCGTCACAGCCGTGGACGACGCTGCGCTCCCACCCCATCGCACCCCACCCGATGACGCCGCCGACCGCGTCCTACTCGCCGGCCCCGAAGGCTTCGGCGGGGATTTCTCTCGATCGGTACGCATCTGGCGCGAATTCCTTCGGGGGTTCTGGCGACTGCGCAGAGTCGGTCTCTGCGTCACGGTGTTTGGTTCGGCGAGAATCGACGAACAGCACCGGTGGTATCAGGCGGCAAGAGAGGTAGGACGCCTCCTCGGCGAGCAGGGATTCGCCGTGATGACTGGCGGGGGGCCGGGCGTGATGGAGGCGGCCAACCGGGGCGCCCGTGACGCAGGTGCCCTCTCGGTGGGGTGCACCATTGAGCTCCCCAAAGAGCAACACGCCAACCCGTTCCTCGACCTGCGGGTCCACTTCCGCTACTTCTTCGTGCGCAAGGTCATGCTGGTGAAGTACTCCGAGGGGTTCATCTTCCTGCCCGGCGGGTTCGGCACGCTCGATGAGGTATTTGAGACCGCCACCCTGATCCAGACGGCCACCATCGCCGGATTCCCGGTCGTGGGTCTGGATCGTGCCTACTGGGAAAAGATCGAACGCACCATCACCGACACCATGGTGGAAGCCGGCACCATCGATCCCATCGACACCCGGCTTTTCCACATCACCGATGAGCCGAACGATGCGGTGGAATTCCTGATCGCGCGACTCAGCAGTCGCTGACCCGGGCGCTGTTAGCGTTTCGGTTGTGGCACCGTCTCCGAGCAACCCGTTGGCGAACCTGGTGCGGAGTGCCGGAGCAACAAAGCACCGCCTCGCTCTTGATGCGGTCCCACCAGCCGGCGTTGCGGATGGCCTTCTCGTGCGCCAGGCGGTGCCCGTGCGGATCGCCGTTGGGGAACGCCTCGTTGAAGGCGTG
>JALRFT010000039.1 GCA_023261915.1 Acidimicrobiales bacterium
GGGGGTGAACCCGACCGGGCCGCACTCAAGCAATGCAGCGACGCTGCCCTTGGCGTCAACCTCACACACGAGGGTCCGCTTGCCTTGGCCGGCAGCGACCAGCGCAAGTGCAGCCGAGACGGTGGTCTTGCCCACGCCACCCTTACCAGTGACGAAGAGCAGACGTCGATCGAGGAGGTCCATGGTGGTCACGCGCCGCCCATCAACCGCACGTCAACGCTCAGGCGCCGAAACCGATCCTGCGCTCCACATCGGCACTGCCGACCTGCACCCACGCAATGCGCTCGGCGGGCACGGCGTACTCGGCCCCCTGCCGATCGGTGAGCCACAACACACCGCCGCCACCACTCAGGGCAGCCTCGACTCGCGAACGAATCTCCGCCCGGTCGGCGTCGGCGGGCAACTCGATCTCGATCTCCTTGGGGGTGTGCAGCACCCCGATGCGAACGTCCACTGTTCCTCCTGAGAACCGCCCCGGGCCTCCCGACGCTCCTGCATCGTAGGGCGTGGAAGCGACCGCACCTCCCCGATTACCGGGGATGGCGGTGCTTGACTGTTAAAAAGGTACAGAGTTAGTCTGCAGCCCATGACCAAAACTCTGCGCGTCGTTACTGCCTGCCTCGTCGTCATCGGTATTGGCATGGCAACCACTCCACTGTCAGCCAACGGACTCCCAGTCGCCACGGGCACTCTGACCCCCGAGAATCCGAGGCCCGGGTCGGTCGTGACCGTTACCTTCGACGCTCCCTCCGGGACAGGTCAGTGTGACGACATCGGACCGAATGACTCGGACGGTGTCTACTCCGGACGCCCGTTGGTCTTCGGACTGTTCCCCGCAACCGTCGCCCTCGAAGTCGGCGGCAACTGGCCCACGGCTTGGTACCAAGGTGGTACTCCACTCACTGACCTCGGCTTCGCCACGAAGGTTGGCACCCTTGCCCCCTTCCCCGTCGGGCTCCAGTCCGGATGGGAAGGATCATTCACCGGCCAGGTCACCCTGCCGGCCACGATCCCCCCCGGGCTGTACAACGCCATCTGGTCCTGTGGACAACCCATAGATGAAATCGCTTACGACGCTGGCTCCCCAGCCGTCATCACCTCTATCACCGTCACCGGGAATCCGGATCCAGATCCTGAGCCCGCTCCTGACGGCATTTCCCTGACCCTCGACTTCAATGTGGGCGACAACATCCGCTCGGGCAACAGCGGGGTGCCGGTCTCGGGCGCAGGACTCAAGCCCGGCGCCGCCTACGAGGTCGTCCTCCGCAGCGATCCGGTGGTGATCGGGAACGGAAGCAACGATCCGAATGGGGCGTTCTCCGCCACTTATCCGGTGCCCGCAAACACCCCTGCCGGTCCGCACAGCGTGACGGTGACGAGCCTCAACACGGCCGACGAGGTGGTATCGGCCGCCGCATGGTTCACCCTCAACGACAACGGCGTGGTCACCGCCATCTCCTTCGACGGGCCGACCGCGGCAGCGGCAAAACCTTCCTACACAGGCTGAGAAAGCTGGGCCCGACGACAAGTCGGGCCACCATCAAGGACGCACTGCCGCATCGCAAGGTGCGGCAGTGTCGCGTCTGGGCGACACCCCTGCCCCAACGGTCGTCACGTCGCCCGTCTGGCGGCGCCCCACAGGCGCTTGCCTCGCCGGATCAGCACCACTTTCCCGTGCAGCAGGTCCCCGTCACCGACCGGGCGAGAGCCGTCGAAGCGCTCCCCGTTCACACTCACCGCACCTTCCGCCACGAACCGTCGGGCCTGACCCTTGGACGGGGCGAGTCCGGTGGCGACCAGCAAGTCGACTACGTCGACGCCGTCGGCCAGCTGACCCGAGGTCACGCCCGTCGTGGGTACGTCGGCGATGGCATCGGCGAGTTGGCCGGCGTCGAGTGAACCCACGTCGCCTCGAAAGAGCGCCTCGCTCGTGTGCTCAGCACGAATGAGCGCCTCCCGACCGTGGAGGCGGGCCGTGAGCTCAGCGGCAATGGCCCTCTGGGCCGTGCGGGCCCCGGGGTCGGCCGTGTGGGCCGCCTCGATCTCCTCAATCTCATGGTGGGGCTGCAGCGAGTAGAAGCGCAGGAAGGTCGTGACGAGATCGTCGTCGAGATTCACGAGGAACTGGTACAGGGCATAGGGCGAAGTGCGGTCGGCACTGAGCCACACCGCACCGGATTCGGACTTACCGAACTTGGTGCCGTCGGACTTGGTCACGAGGGGACAGGTCAGCGCGTGAACGTGTCCGCCCCTTACCCGGCGCACCAGATCCACCCCTCCCACGATGTTCCCCCACTGGTCAGACGCTCCGACCTGCACGGTGACGTCATTGGAGGAGAACAGGTGCAGGTAGTCGTAGGCCTGCAGCAGGGCGTAGGAGAACTCCGTATAGGAGATGCCCTGCTCGCGCCCTTCAATACGACTTCGGATGGAGTCGCGCCGCAACAGATCGTTGACGCTGAAGTGCTTCCCGACGTCGCGCAGGTACGCCACCAGCGACATCGGCCCCAGCCAGTCGAGGTTGTCCACAAACAGCGGGTCCGGCCCGTCGACGGTGGCCAGGAAGTCCCCGATGGTGCGGCGGTGACGGGCGGCGTTGGCCTCTGCGGCCTCGGGGTCCAACATCACCCGCTCGTCGGACTTGAACGACGGGTCACCGATCTGCCCGGTCGCTCCACCCAACAGCACGACGGGCCGATGCCCGTCAGCGCGGAAACGGGCGAGCAGGGTCATGGGCAACAGGTTCCCGATGGTGAGCGAATCCGCCGTCGGATCAAAGCCGCAGTAGACGGATCGCCCGGGGGTGGCGAGATGCTGGCGGAGGGCCTCGAGATCGGTGCTCTGGTGGACGAGACCCCGCCAGGCGAGGTCGTCAATCAGGTCGGTCACCCACCTGACGCTAGTTGGCCCGCCCGTTGGCCATGGCCACCACATTGGTCATGATGTCCCCGAAACGATCGGGATCCGCCAGCAACCACGAGTGGTTCCCGTCGACCACCACCGGCTCGGTACCCGCAGCGGCCACGATGGCGTCGAGCGACGGACCGGGGAGGATCTCGTCCTCGTTGCCCCACAGAACCACCATGGGCAGCCCCCGGCGCTTGAGCGTCTCGAGTTCCCCCAACAAGTTGGCATGGCGAGCCAGCGTCCCGACCCGCCAGAACCCGAGCGGGTCGCGCACCATGTTGCGCAGGGCGTCTTGGACAATGACCGGAGCGACGCGGGCCAGACCCGACCGGCGCGCCAACTCGGCGGGAAACCGGATACCCCAGTCCCAGATGGGTCGGTCTCCGAGGAACTCCTCGGGCACGTCAGGATTGTGGCCGGCACGCCACACGGCACCACCGATGGAGTTGACGAGCACCAGCAGCCGGCAGTCCTCGCCGTGGTCGTGGGCGGTCACGATGGCGACACCACCCCCGAACGAGTGCCCGCCGAGGTAGAACGGACCACGCACCCCCACCGCTCGAGCGAACGACGCCACCCACGCTCCGTAGCCCTCCATGGAGAACTCGTCGTCGGGTAACGACTCAGTGCCACCGAACCCGGGGAGTGACGGCGCCAGCACCCACACTCCCGACGCGGCGAGGCGTGACAGCGCCTCCTTGTAGGTCCGGTCGCGCAGGCCCCAGCCGTGGAGGAAGATGAACGGCATTCCCGCCCCGGCCTCGCCGTAGCGGGCCGTGCGCCCGTCGACACTGGTGGTGCGCCACCGCAGGTGCCAGCGGATGTCACTCATCTCGACCGTCCCGAGGCATCAGCGCCCTGAGGAATTCCACCCCTTCATCATGACGAACCGCACCGGCCGCCCGACAGGCCAAAGGTCACACGGAGCGGTCAGATGAGCTTGAGTTCGGGGTGGTGGCGACGCGACGGCACGAGTTCGGTGTCGATGCGTTCGGCAATCGATCGGATTGCACTGGCGGCCTCTCCGGTCGGGTCAGCGACCATGACGGGGTTGCCGCTGTCTGATCCCTCCCGCAGTGCAGTGGTGAGAGGAACCGCACCGAGGAGAGGCACGCCGAGACGCTCGGCGAGATCCTCGCCGCCGCCAGCCCCAAAGATCTCGTAGCGCTGGCCGTCATCGCCGGTGAACCACGACATGTTCTCGATGACGCCCTTGACCGACAGATTCACCTTCTTGGCCATGTACGCCGCCCGTTGGGCGACCCGCTGGGCGGCGGGCTGGGGGGTGGTGACGACGTACACCTCAGCTCGAGGCAGGTACCCCGCCAGCGAGATGGAGACGTCGCCCGTCCCCGGCGGCAGGTCCACCACGAGGTAGTCCGGGTCGTCCCAGAACACGTCGGTGAGAAACTGTTCGAGCGCCTTGTGCAGCATCGGCCCCCGCCAGATGACCGGAGTGTCCTCCTCGGCGAAGAAACCCATGGAGATACAGCGCACCCCGTGAACCTCCGGAGGCAACAGCATCTGGTCGATCACGACGGGCGGACGATCCACCCCGAGCATGCGCGGGATGGAAAACCCCCACACGTCCGCATCCACCACGGCCACCGACCGACCCCGCTCGGCGAGGGCAATGGCGATGTTGGCCGTCAGCGACGACTTGCCGACCCCTCCCTTGCCCGAGGCAATCAGCAGCACCCGGGTGCGCGATGCCGGGTCGGCGAAGGGGATGGCGCGACCTTCGGCGTGACCGTGGGCAGGCTGGGAACCGGCGGTGGCCGACGGATCTCCGTGGAGTTTCTGGCGCAGGGCGGCCCGTTCGTCATCGGTCATGACGGTGAATTCGAGGCTGACAGCACTGACGCCACCCAGTGCCGTGACGGCTTCAGTGACCCGGCGGTCGATCTCGGCTCGCAGGGGGCAGCCGGCGATGGTGAGCGCCACAAGCACCTGGACCGCACCATCGGGAGCGACCTCAACCGAGCGCACCATGTCGAGTTCCACGATGCTGCGATGCAGTTCGGGGTCCTCAACGGGCCGGAGAGCTTCGACGATCTGGTCGACCGTGGGCGGGGCGTCGGGCATCGGGTGGGGACTCCTTGAGCAGGCACAGGGGATTTCCCCTACGGCGATAGGTAGAATACCGGGGTGGACGCGAAGGCACCCACCCGGCAGGAGCTGAGCTCCACCGACTTCTCCTCAATGGTCTCGGCGCTGACCTCGGCGTTCGGCGATCCGACCCGACGCGAGATCTATCTCTACGTCCGGGATTGTCCCGGAGGGGCCACGGCCAGTGGTGTGGCCCAGCACTTCGCCCTCCACCCCAATGTCGCTCGCCACCACCTCGACAAGCTCGCCGGAGGTGGCTACCTCCACGTTGAGGTGCAACGCTCCGGTTCCGGGGCGGGACGACCGTCGAAGCACTACCTCACGACCGACCTGATCCCCGAGGTGGTGCTGCCCGTTCGTCACGACGATGTGCTCGTGACCCTGCTCGGGCGTGCGCTCGACGCCTTGCCCGCCGGTGTGGCCGAGCAGCTGGCCACCGAGGTCGGTGAGGAATACGGACGATTGCTCGCCCGGTCCATGGGCGACACGGCCGAACAACAGCGTTCGTTACGCACGGCGCTGCACGCCGTCGCCGACGCCCTCACCGCCCATGGTTTCGCCGCCCACGCCGAGAAGCGGAACAACGAGATGCGCATCGTCAGCGAACATTGCCCCTTCGGGGAGGCCGTGCTCGACAACCCGGTGATCTGCGCGGTGGACCGTGGCATGGTGACCGGACTCGTGTCCGAACTCCTCGGCACCGAACCGTCGGAGACCGCCGTCGCCCTGCAGTCGTCGAAAGCTAGGGGTGACGACACGTGCGTCACTGCTGTCGGTTCCTAACCGACCCGACACCATGACCCGGCACTACCTCGACCACGCGTCCTCGTCACCGCTGCGGCCCGAGGCGGCCGCAGCCATGTCGGCATGGCTCACCCCCGGAGCCGTCGGCGACCCCGGTCGCATCCACACCGAGGGCATGACTGCCCGGGTGGCCCTCGAGGAGGCCCGCGACGCCGTGGCCGCACTGGTCGGGGCTCGCAATCGGGAGGTGGTGTTCACGAGCAGCGGGACCGAGGCCATCGCCACCGCCGTGTGGGGTGCGGCCGAGCGCGGCCGTCACCTCGTGGTCGGCGCCACCGAGCATTCCGCCGTGCGGCTCGCCGCTGCGGCCCTCGCCGAGACCGGCACCCACGAGCTCACCGTGCTCAACGTCGACCCGACCGGTCGGGTCGATCCCGACGCAGTGGTTGGGTCGCTACGACCCGACACGGCGCTCGTGGCCGTGCAGTGGTCGAACCACGAGGTGGGTACCCGCCAACCCGTCGAGGTCATCGCTCGCCGCCTTGCCGACCATCCGGCTCTCCTGCTGGTTGACGCCGCTCAGGGGGCAGGACGTGACGACATCGACTTCATCGACAGCGGCATCGATCTTCTGACGGTCAGTGGCCACAAGTTCGGTGGACCGACCGGCACCGGCGTGCTGTGTGTGCGTCGCGGCCTGCGCCTTCGTCCCCTCCTGGTCGGCAGTGACCAGGAACGGGCCCGGCGAGCAGGCATGGAGAACGTCGCTGCCATCGCCGGTCTCGGAGCCGTCGCCAACGTGCTCTCCGACCCGGCCGAGCGCGGCGCCGAAGCTGACCGCCAACGAGCCCTGTCGGCGTCCCTGTCAGCCGTACTGGCTGCCGTGGAGGGGGTCCACCTTCTCGGCGACCCGGAGAGGCGCGCCCCCCACATTGTCTGCGCCATCATCGACGGCGTGGAACCCCAGGCCGTCCTCCTCGACCTCGACCGGGCCGGTATCGCCGCCCATTCCGGCAGCGCCTGCGCATCCGGCGACCTCGCCCCCTCCCCCGTCCTTGCTGCCATGGGGGTCGATGCCCACCATTCGCTGCGCCTGAGTGTCGGCTGGACGAGCACCGACGCTGACGTCACGGCCTTCAGCGACGTGTTCGGGCCTACCATTGCCCGCCTGCGCCAACTCTCATCCCATGACCCAGGCCGGATCCCAACCGTTGCCAACGTTCCGACGGGCACCGAGGACCCCGACGCATGAACCTCTATCTCATCCGACATGCCCACGCCGGGTCGAGAACCCGATGGGAGGGCGACGATCTCGACCGACCGTTGAGTCGGCGCGGCCAGCAACAAGTTGCGCATCTCGCTGAACTGCTCGCCGACGTCAGGCCCGCGGCCGTGTGGTCCTCACCGGCGGTGCGCTGTGTGCAAACGGTTGAGCCCATTGCCGTCAGCCACGATCTCGAGATCATGGCGGACCCGTTGCTCGCCGAAGGCAACGATGCCGGCAAGGCGGCCATGCGGATGGTGGAGGCGGCCGCCGATGGTGACCTCGTGGTCTGCGCCCATGGTGATCTGATCCCCCGGGCCATGGGGCTGCTCGTGACCGACGGGATGAAGATTGCCGGCGAGGACGACCCCTCGAGTTGCCGCAAGGGCTCGATGTGGATCATCGAGATTGAGGACGGACGAGCGGTACGGGCCAGCCACGAGCCGCCGGGGGCGTGAGAGCCCTCTAGGCCGATCAGGAACCGAGCCGGGATCGCAATGCGGCGACCTCGGCGGCGATGTCCTCGGGCAGGTCCGCACGGGTCTCGAGCAGGCCGAGTGTGGTTCGTGCCTCAGCCGTGCGTCCCAACAACTCGAGCACGAGGACCCGGTAGAGGATCGGGACGGGATCGTCGGGCGCCGCCGTTTGCGCCCGATCCACGAGGTCGAGGGCGTTGCCGACGAGCAGCACCCGGTCCTCGCCTCCGGCACTCGATGCCACCACCAACAGCACGTCAGCTTTGGCCAGCAGGGCGCCGGCATTTTGCGGGGAGCGGGCGATGACCTCATCGAGGATGGCGATGGCACCCGTGACGTCACCGCGCCGCGCCGCCGCCTCGGCACGGGTCACCGCCACCGTGTCGGGGTCGGCACCCGACACCTCGGCCCGCAACGCTTCGACACGATCGGTGAGGAACGGCGGGACGTCATCAATATTGAGGGCGTCGAGGGCGGCCAAGGCCTCGTCGAACCGACCTAGGTCCCGCAGGATAATGGCCCGGAAAACCTGGGCGTCGGCGTACCCCGGGTCGGCGGCCACTGCGTCGTCGAGACGCACAAGGGCCTCGTCGTCGCTGAGCATGCCGCCCATGGTCCGCGCCACCCACGCCGAGTAGGTAAGAGCCTCGGCGTTGGTAGGAGCGATGGCGAGCACCTCGTCGTAGGTGACGAGTGCCGCTTCGATGTCCCCCGAGGACCACTCATCACGCGCCTGCAACAGCAGGTCCCGGGTGGTCTGGCGGATATCCCCGGTCAGGCTGTCACCCGAGCCCCGACGCCCGACGCTCTGGGCGATGAACACTCCGGCGGTGAGGGCGAACACGATGATCACGCCAACCCAGACCAACCGGGTCTGCCGACGACGTCGAGCTGACTCCTCGACGCTCGCAGGAGCATCTCGTCCCGACACCTTCACCCGGCGTGGCGTCGACGGGGCATCAGCCCGGTCGGCATCGTCGAGCTGGCGAAGGATCTCGGCCGTCCGCCGGGTCAGATCGTCAATGAGGGCATCGGCATCGACATCGTCGAGATCCCCCGCCGCGTGATCGGCACGCACCTCGGCGATACGGCCGAGCAGCTCATCACGCTCAGCGACGAGCCGGGCGCGTTCGTCCTCAGTGCTCACGGTCTGACCGGTTTTCGCCTTCGGCGGATGACGACTCGTCGGCGCGCAGCGCCTCGGCCACGAGGGCACGATCATCCTCGGTGGCGTCACGACGTCCCGACGCCGACCAGCGCCGGAAGGCCAACCCAAGCCCCACGGCGGCGAGTGCCAACGCCGCCACTGGCAACAACCACACGAGTCCCCCTACGCCTTCGGTGGGCGGCGCCAGCAGGGCATCAGGCCCGTAGACGGTGTCCGAGGCGTAGTAGGCACGGATCTCATCGTCGGTCTGACCCTGTTCGACCCGCTGGGCGATGTCGCGACGGATCTCCCGGGAAACCGAGACGTCAGATTCCGCCACCGACTGGCCGGCACACTGGGGGCAGCGGATGGAGCGGGTCAGAACGAGCACCCGGTCGGCATTGGTCGGCGGTTCACTCGACCCAACGCTGCCCACGGCCAGGGTCACCACCACGATGGCGGCCATGACGGCCCACGGCAGCCACAACGCAACGCGGGAGGCCGACGGACGTGAGGTGGCGCTCACGGCTGCGCCGATCCGGCAGAGGCCGTGGCAATGGCGGTATCGAGATCGGCTGCCGTCACGCCGTAGAAGATGGCGACCACTTGTCCAGCCGGGGAGATGAGGAAGGACTCAGGCACCCCTCGCACGCCGTAGTCAAGCGCAATGGGTCCCGTCTCCCCCACCAGCACCGGCCAGTCGCCGCCATTGGTGGCGAAGAACTCCTTGATGGAAGCCGTGTCGTCATCGAAGGCGACGCTGACCACCTCGACCGGGACCTCGGCGTCGGGGCCGTGGGCAGCGGCGAAGGTCACAAGTTCGGGATGTTCACGAACACACGGCACACACCACGTGGCGAAAAAGTTCACGAGCACCCAGTCGCCGCGCCACCGATCGATGTCAACAGGCTCGCCATCGATGCTCGTCCCCACCACGGCGGGGGCGGCCCGGCCCACGAGTCCGTTGCGGATGGTGTCGTCATCGCCGGAAGCCACCTGCCACCCGAGGACACCCAACAGCATCGCCATGACGATGCCCGTGACGATGGCGGCGGTCCGAACGGGCCGACGCTGCGTCTCGGCGACCCCCTCCGTGTCAGCCATCGGTCCGGCTCGCCGACGCCGACTCGAGACTCGGTCCGGCCTCGACGGCGGGCGTCTCCGTGCGGCGACGGCGACCGCCGCCGATCATGGCCAGCAGGGTTCCGAACACCATGACTCCCCCGCCGATCCAGAGCCAGACAATGAGCGGCTGGACGGTGACCCGAATCGTGGTCGGTTCACCCGGCACCTCCGGCAGTGCGAGGACGGACAAGGCAATGTCGACGGTCGGTGTGACCCGAACCGACGGGGTGCCGACCTGCTGGGAGCCGAAGTCGAATCGACTGACCCCGGGGGCGTAGGGGCCAGCGCCGTCGACCTCGACGAGCACCTGACTCACCTCACGGTTGGGTTCGAGCACCACGTTGGTGCCCACATAGGTGAACGTGTGCCCGGCAAAGGTTGCCGTCTGCCCCTCGATGAGGCGAAGTTCAGTCTGTTGCACGTAGGCCTGACTGGCGGAGAGCGCCACGGCGATGAACACGACACCGATGTGCACGACCATCCCACCGCTGCTGCGGCCAACCAGTCCGGCGGGACCCTGCCGCCGCACCGAGAGCACAAGTTGGCGGAGCGCTGTTCCGAGAGCGAACCCACCGAGCGCAAACCCGACGAGCGGGGCGATACCGCGCGCCCCGAGGACAACTGCCAGCACGAGCGAGGCTGTCCCTACAGCCGCCGGCCACACCAGACGGTGGGCCAGCAACTCTCCTGAGGCCCGCCGCCACGGCAAAACCGGGGCCACCGCCATCAGCACGAGCAGGGCCAATCCAATGGGCGCACTCATCCGGTTGAAGAACGGCGACCCCACCGAAATCCGGTCTCCGGTGAAGGCCTCCACCACGAGGGGAAAGACCGTGCCGAGCAGGATCGTGAAGGCGAGGGCGGCGAACAGCACGTTGTTCACGAGGAATGACCCTTCACGCGAGAGCGGCGTCTCGACGCTCCCCGTCGAGCGCAAAAGGTCACCTCGCCAACCGATGAGCCCCACGGAAACGACGACGATGAGAGCGAAGAAACCAAGCAGCGCTGGCCCGATGCTTGAGGTGGTGAAGGCATGAACTGATTCGAGGACGCCCGAACGGGTGATGAAGGTACCCAGGATCGTCAGGGCGAAGGTGGCGCACAACAGCGACAGGTTCCACACCCGCAACATGCCCCGTCGTTCCTGCACGATTACCGAGTGCAGATAGGCCGTGCCCGTCAGCCACGGCAACAGCGACGCGTTCTCCACCGGGTCCCAGCCCCAGTAGCCGCCCCACCCGAGCACCTCGTAGGCCCACCAGGCTCCCAAGATGATGCCGGCCGTGAGGAATGCCCACGCCACGAGTGTCCACCGACGGGTTTCAAGCAGCCACCCTTCCCCCAGTCGGCCCGTGACCAGCGCGCCGATGGCGAAGGCGAACGGCACCACAAACCCGACGTACCCGAGGTAGAGCATCGGAGGATGGAAGGCCATCAGGATGTGTTCCTGTAGCAGCGGGTTCGGCCCCGGCCCGTCGTAGCCGAGCGGCGGATTGAACGAGCCGAACGGCGCAGCTGGCCCGATGACCAAAAAGAAGAAGAAGGTCGCCACTACGAACATGGTGACCATGGCCCAACCGACGAGCGGATCGTCGATGCGATGTCGGAACCGACGGGCGGTCAGCGCAATGAAGCCGCTGAGGATGAGAACCCAGAGCAAGATTGATCCCTCGAGCGCCGCCCAGAGTGTGGCGACATCAAAGGGGAACGGCGTCTCCGACGAAGAGTGCTCGGCCACATACGACACGGTGAAGTCATCAGTGAGCAGGGCCCACTCCATCGCCCCCACCGCCAGAACCGCACTCACCAGCACACCACCGGCACACCACAGTCCAACCCGTAGGTAGCGACGATTGTGCGTGAAGATGCCCATCAGCATCGACAGCACACCCCACAGGGCAGCGATGAACCCGAGCGTCACCCCCGCCCGACCGAGGGCGAGGCTCATTGCTGGCCCGACAGGTCGGTCGTCACGCCGATCGCCGAACTCCCGCTTCCGTCCCCGGCGTCATTGAGGCGGCCCGAGTTGTCAGCCACGTAGTTCTCGTCATGCTTGACCAACATCCGGTCTGACACATAGACGGCTCCCGCACCCGTCCCCGACCAGCTCCCCTCGAGCACCACGGGGATTCCGTCATCGAAGAGCTCGGCGGGGTCACCCGTGTGCTCGACGGAAACCGGCACCCCGTTGAACACGATCTCAAACGCCACGCCACCGGGATAGGTCTCCACCGTGCCGGGTTCGACCAGACCTTGCAGCCGGAACCGGGACGTTCCGAGCTCGTCGCGCTGGGCCACCGCCTCATCAGCGTTGCGGAAGTAGAGCGTGGCCTCGTTGAGCGAACGCACCACCACAACGGCTCCCACGGCGACGACCGCCACCAACACTGCCAGGCCGACGAAGCGGGCCAGCCGGCGCGGCGGGCGGGGGGCGGCTCCCGATCCCTGCTGCCCTCGGGGGGTCAGATCGAGCCCATCAACTGAGGGGGAGGTCGACACCGGATCGCCGGCTCCAGGGTCACCATCACTCGGATTCACATCCATCGCTGCTCCTCAGGTGGTACCTGACGGCTGAGGGATCGCCCACGCTGCAGCACGAGGCCGACGTAGGCAACGACCACGACCACGGTGATGATCCATCCCGTGATGACCCACGCCCATGTACTCATGGCGTGGCCTCGGCCCGGCGGGCAGCCACAGCTTCCGACAGCTGCCGTTCCTCAACCCGGTTGGCCAGCCAACCGACTCGGAAGCGATGGAACAGGAGCCACACCAACAGCACCATGCCCACCGCAGTCGTGAACATCCACGTGAACAGCATGAGTCCCTCGATGCGGAAGTCAAGGTCGGTGCGAAAGAGCGTGGCGTCCTGGTGCAGTGATCGCCACCATTGCACCGAGCGGTTCACGATGAGGATGTTGGGAACCAACAACAACCCGATGACCGCTGACCGGCGGCTCCGAGACGAGCGATCAGGAGATGCGGCTCGCAGCGCTTGGTATCCAACGAGAAGGAGGAACAGGAACAAGGTGGAGGTCAAGCGGGGATCCCACTCCCACGCCGTGCCCCAGGTGATCTGACCCCAGATCATTCCACTCACGAGTGTGAGTGCCGTGAACACCGAACCGATCTCAGCAGCCGAACTTCCGACGAGATCCCACCACTCCGAACGCTTCCACAGCCACATGATCGATGCCACGAAGGTGACGAAGCACGCCACGTAGGCAACGGTCACCGATGGCACGTGGACATAGAGCAGCCGCACCGATTCACCCTGGACGGCATCAGGCGGCGTGGCGACGAAGGACAGCCAGAGCACCAGTGGGAGACACAGGAGCACGATGATGCCGAGCACCCGGGTGGCCGGCGATCCAGTCGTCGGATGCCCGGTCACCGAGCGCGTGTCTTGCGTCGCCAGCGGGGTTCCTGCGCTCTGCCCGTTCCCGATGCTCACGACTCCTCCAGAACCGTTCCGTACAGCCCGATCCCGCAGCCCACGTAGACCACGGCGAACAGTGCCAGCAGCCCTGCCCACGGCCAGCCGTCAGCGGGACTGCCATCCAGCGCTGCTTCGAACGCCCGGGTCGCCGCTAGGAGAACCGGAGCGAGCACCGGCAGCAACAGCAGCGGAAGCAGGGTTTCCCGCACCCGAAGTCCAACAGCGAGGACGCCAGAGAGGCTACCGGCTGCTGCGATCCCTGCGGTAGCCGGGAGCGCAGTTCCCACGAGCAAAATCCAGCCCGCCGGATCGGCCCCGTAGAGCACGATGACCCCGACACCGAGAACCAGTTCCACCGCCAAGAGCTGGACTGCGAGGGCAAGCGCTTTGCCGAGGAACATGCCCCCGGGGCTGAGTGACGTGAGCCGCAGGGCGTCGCGCACCCCGGCCCCCGACTCCACGGCGTAGGCCCGCTGCACACCGAGGACAGACGCGAACAACACGGTGATCCAGAACAGGCCCGGAGTGGCGGCCTCGAGGATGCCGCGGTCAGGGTCGAGGGCAAAGCCGAACAGGACGAGAACGAGCACGGCGAACGGCGCCACCTGACCGAGCCCCACCCGGGTTCGAGCCTCCACCCGGAGGTCCTTGCCCGCAACCAGCATGGCGTCACGCAGCATCGGGGCCACCTTCAACCACTGAGCCCCCGGCCAGAGTCACGTGCCGACAACCCAGCGCCGACGTGCGATCAAGGTCATGGGAGGCAATGACCACTGTGGCACCGGAAGCCACGGCGGAGAGCACGACTGCGTCGAGCAGGTCTCGACCCTCGGCGTCGAGACCACCGTGGGGTTCATCGAGCAACCACAGCTGGGGTCGTCGGGCCACCAGGGAGGCCAGCGCCACCCGGCGCCGTTGGCCGGTCGAGAGCCGGACGACGGGAGAGTCGGCGACCCGACCGGTGATGCCGAACCGTTCGGCCGCCCGGTCGACATCGGCTGGGTCAACACGGGCCGCCCGGGCGAAGAATCGAAGGTTGTCCATAGCCGTGAGCTCGTCGTACAGCCCACCCGATGGCCCCAACAGCCCAACACGAGACCGGACGGCGCGCCCGTTGCGGGTGAGGTCCTCTCCCAAAACCGAAGCCGTGCCGGAATCCACGGGTACGAGACCGGCACACACGCGCAGCACCGTGGTTTTGCCCGCGCCGTTGGCACCCACGAGAGCAACAAGTTCCGCAGCATCAACGTCGAGGTCCACACCGGTGAGGGCGGGGAAACCGCCGAGGAGAGCGACGACGTCGCGGAGGTGGATGACCGGTGCCATGTGAAGACCGGCGACTGGTGGTGTTGGACCACACCCGCAGACCGCCGCCGTCACGGTACCTTCCCCCCTCGGGGGGGACCAAGGCGCACCACGGCTCCCACATGTCCTCGGTAGGGTGCGGGTGTGAGTTGGAGAAACACACTGGCTGGGCTGGGAAAGGTCCTAATCGCCGCTGGGGTCGTCCTCCTGCTTTTCGTCGGCTACCAACTCTGGGGCACTGGTCTCGCCACCCGTTCCGCCCAGAACGACCTCAGCACCGAATTCGACTCCCAGTTACAAGCCGTGGATGAGTTACCCCCGACTGATCCCACCCGCTACGAAGTTGCGGAGTCCACCGTCGCCAATCTCGCTCCCGGTGACCCCGTCGGTCGGCTCGAGATCCCGGCCATCGGCTTCGACTACGTCGTGGTGGAGGGCGTCACCCTCGATGTCCTTGAAACCGGTCCCGGACGATTCCCCGAGACCTCCTTCCCGGGTCAGGCCGGCAACAGCGCCATCGCCGGCCACCGGGCCACCTACGACGCACCATTCAACCTGCTCGACGAACTCGTACCGGGCGACGAGGTGCGGATCACCACGCTGCAGGGATCGTTCCTCTACGAAGTTCTCCCCCAACCAAACCTGAGCGGCAATCCAGGCGACCCGGCCATCGGTCACTATCTCGTCGCCCCCACGGCCGTCGAGATCCTCGATGACAAGGGTGACGACCGCTTGACGCTGATGGGCTGCCACCCCCGTTACGGATCGAGTCAACGCATCGTCGTCGAGGCTCGACTCGTCACCGAACCCGCGCCGACCACCCCGGCACCAGCGGGTGACCGCAACCCGGCGGCGAACGAATTGCTGAAGGGAGAACGGGGCACGTGGGGACCAGTGATTGGTTGGTCCGCAGCAGTCGTTGTCGCTGGCCTTGCGGCATGGTGGATCGCCCAACGACGCCGCTGGCAATGGCGACTGGCCATCTACCTCGTTGCCAGCCCCGTCGTGGGATACCTGCTCTTCCGCTCCTTTGAGGCCATCACGGCCCTCAATCCCGTGGCGTACTGAGATGGGGCACGTGTCGACCACTGCCCGTCGAATCCGCTGGTCAACAGCAATGGCGCTGAGCCTCGCCCTGGGCGTCGTCGGGCTGGCGTGCGGTGGGGACAACTCCGACGAGCCGGCGACGACCACCACCTCCACTCCACCGGAGACCACGACGACCACCGAGGCACCCGTTGAGGCCGGTCAGGTCCTCTACGTCTATCGACCCGGGATCGGTGACTGCTTCGATCGGCGTCGACTCGACGGCGAGGGCGGCGACACCATCACGCTGCTACTCGACTGTTCCCTCCCCCACACCTACCAGGTCTTCGCCACCTTCGAATTCGATGACTCAAGGCTTCCGCCGCAAGCCCAGACCGAGTCATCTGGCACCAACCTCGGCGAGGGGGCGACTGCGCTGGTGCCAAGTGGACCACCGGCGTGGCCGGGTGATGACGCACTCGCCGATGCTGCCCGCCTCTACTGCCCACCGCTGTTCGCCGAGTGGGTCGGGGTCCCCTACCCGATCTCGGACCTCGAGATCTCGTGGATCCTTCCCGACCAGGTGAGCTGGGATGACGGCAACCGACTGATCGGCTGCACCTTGTGGGACCCGATCAACGAGCGGATGTCAGGCGACAGTCGCAACGCCGCCCGCTGACGGCCGTCCTACTCCCCTGCGAAGTTGGGTGGCCGTCGCTCGCTAAACGCCCGGAGACCCTCGGCCAGATCACGGCTGGCCCACGCCTCGCTCCAGGCCGCGCGGTAGGTGTCCGAGGTCGCCACGAGACTCTCCGCCTCATTGCAGCCGATCTTGTGGCCAGCAATGGTGAGCGGAGCGAGCTCGGCCACTGCGGCAGCCCACTCGAGAGCATCGGGGAGGTCGCCGATACGCTGCACGAATCCGGTGCGGTGGGCATCGGCACCGGAGAACGTTTCGGCGGCGAGCAGCATCGCTCGTGCCGTTCCCTGTCCGGCCATCGACACCAAGCGTTGCACCGTCCATCCGTCCACCATCAGGCCCAGTCGGGCGGCGGGGATCCCGAAGGTCGCCGTCGGCGTTGCCACTCGGAGGTCACAGGCGACCGCCAACTGCGTTCCGGCGCCGAGCGCAGCACCATTTACGGCGGCGATGGTCGGGAACGCGGCGGAACGGAGACCCTCGAGAACTTCGTTGAGTCGCTGCACGAACGCCGGGTCCTCGACCCCCGAAAGATCAGCGCCGGCACAGAAGTGCCCCTCGGCCCCGGTGAGCACCAACACTCGTGCACCCCCCGACGTGGCCTCGGTCGTTGCAACAATGAGACCCTCGAGGGCATCGGCGTCAAGTGCATTGCGTCGCTCAGGCCGGTCGATGGTGACGCACAGCACCGTGTCGTGCCATTCGGTTCGTATCACCTCAGCCCCTCTCTTCACGCTGCCAGCTCGGCGGCCGCTTCTCGCGGAACGCAGCAATGCCCTCCGCGGCCTCCTCGCCCTCGGCGACCTCGCCAAGGAGCACGTGCAAACGCGCGAGTGCCTCCGATGAGGTGAGGTCGAGCGTCTCGTAGAACGAGGTGCGACCAATACGCATGGCCCCTGGCGGCTTGGCGGCCAGCGTGGTGGCCACTCGAACGACCGTGTCATCAAGGTCGGCAGCAGGAACAACCTCGTTGACGAAACCAAGAGAGCGGGCCTCGTCGGCCCCAACCCGGCGACCGGTCATCATCAACTCCAATGCCCGTTTCGGTGGCATGGAGCGAATGAGGGGGACGGTAATCATGAACGGCCACAGACCAACGTCGATCTCGGGTGTCCCAAACACGGCGTCATCGGTGGCGACGACGAGATCACACGACAGTGCCAGGCCCATGCCCCCGGCAAGGGCAAAACCGCGCACCGCCGCAATCGTTGGTTTGCCGAGTGACCACAGGTCCTCAAAGAGCCGGGCAAGTTGACCCCGCGCTTCATGCAGCGCAACGGGGTCCCCCCCAGCCATCCCACCGAGATCCACTCCCGAGCAGAAGGCCCGCTCTCCGGTTCCACTCAGCACGACCACCCGAACCTCGGGATCGGCCCCTGCCGCAGCGAGACACGCACGCATGGCCGCCACCACATCCCACGTCAGCGCATTGCGCTGCTCGGGACGATTGATGGTGATGCGGGCGGTCTGACCATCAACCTCGTAGCGCAGCTGGTCACCCACGGCATCGCGTGTGGAGGACATGGTTGACGACCCTACCCGGCCTCACGGTTGTTGCGGGCGACGGCAGGGTCCACCAGCAGAACGATTGACCCCCTTAGCCTTGAGACATGCAGACCATCCTGCAGTCCAACGAACCTCAGGCCTGGTTGTTGAGCCTGCTCGTCATCGCCACCGCAATCGCCGGGATCGCCACTGCCGTGTGCGCCATCGCCGTCGGGATCGAACGTCTCCGACCAGTCGATCACTCTCGACCGAGCGCTGGGGGTCATCGTGGGATGCCGACGTCGCTACCCGTCGGGGCCAGCACTGCCCTCGCCGCCATCACCGAGCTGCGACCCGATCCACGCAACGTCGTCGTCACCCACCGCGACCCCACCGGCGAGGTGCGCCTCCAGCCTCTGGTCGGGCTGGGCCGCGACGTCCCTCGCACCGCCTGAGCACGAGTACCTCCCGACGCCGCCCATGAGGCAGGCTGGACGGGTGGACGCTGCCGAACAGCCATCGGATGACCCCGTCATCGAACAACGTCGGCGCATTGCCGCCTACACCCAGCTCGGTCAGCGAATCGGATACCTGCTCTACCTGCTGGCCGCCATCGGGTTCTTCGTCGGTCTTGCCACCGGCTACTCGTCGTGGCTCGTGACCGCCATCTGGGCTCTCTTGATCGCCGGATCCGTTGTCCTGGCCCCCGCCATCGTGCTGGCCTACGCCGTCAAGGCTGCGGACCGGGCCGACCGGGAGAACGACTGGTAGCCCCAGCAATCGGCTGGACCGACTGCCGTTGCGGCACGGCCCCGGTAGAAGGGCCATACTGCGAGGGCGGAATTCCCGCTGCGCCGCACCCGAGGAGGGGACAACCATGGCCAAGGCCGCAGTGCTGTTCGAAACCAACGCACCACTCGAGATCCGTGACGACGTCGAGGTCGCCGACCCCGCCCCCGGCGAGGTGCGGGTCCGCACCGGTGCCTCCGGCGTGTGCCACTCCGACCTTTCGGTTGCCAACGGCACCATTCCGCTCCCCGCTCCGATCGTGCTGGGACACGAGGGTGCCGGCATCGTCGAGGCGGTGGGAGAGGGTGTGACCACCATCGCCCCCGGTGACAAGGTCGTCGTGTCGTGGGTTCCACAGTGTGGTGAGTGCTACATGTGCAACCACGGCCAGCCCTACCTGTGTGAGAAGAACGCCATGGCCGCCCTCGCCGGGCTGCTTGACGGCACCACCCGCCTCAGCTCGCAAGGCACCGCGCTTCACCAGATGGGCATGGCGGGCTCGTTCAGCGACACCATGATCATCCCGGAGATCTCGGCCGTGAAGATCGACGCCGACATCTCTCTCGACGTCGCTGCGCTCATCGGCTGCGGTGTGCTGACCGGTGTCGGTGCTGCCGTCAACACTGCTGCCATCCAGCCCGGGGACACCGTCGCCGTCATTGGTTGCGGAGGTGTCGGGCTCAACGTCATCCAGGGCGCGCGTATCGCCGGCGCCGGCGAGATCATCGCCATCGACATGATGCCCAACAAACTTGAGCTCGCCGAGCAGTTCGGTGCCACCACCCTCGTCAAGGCTGACGAGACCGACCCCGTGATGGCCGCCATGGCCAACGGTCGCGGGGCCGACGTCGCCTTTGAGGTCATCGGTCTTGGTGCGACCATGGAACAGGCCATCAACATGGTCCGGCCCGGTGGCGAGGTCGTGCTCGTCGGTGTGCCCCGCATGGACGTGTTCCTCAACCTCAATGCGGCGTTCACGTTCCTGTACATGGCCAAGACGGTCAAGGGCTGTTGGTATGGGTCGGCGGACGTACGCCGTGACGTCCCCCGCCTGCTCTCGCATTATCGGGCGGGCGAACTCAAGCTCGACGAGCTGATCAGCCGTCGCATCGAACTCGAGGACGTCAACGAGGCATTCGCGGCCATGGAGGCCGGCGAGGTCGCCCGCTCGGTCATCAACTACGGCATCGAGTGACAAACCCCCGACTCCCGGCTGCCGAACGCCGGCGGCAGCTCCTCGACTCTGCCGTGGTCGTCTTCGCCTCTGAAGGCTTCCACCAGACGTCGATGAACGACGTGGCATCGGCTGCCGGGGTCACCAAACCCGTGCTCTACCAGCACTTCGGATCCAAGCATGACCTCTACCGCGAGTTGTTGCGGGATGTCGGCGACCAACTCCGGGAGCGGGTGGCCAAGGCGGCGGCCGAAGGTGGGCTCCCCCGGCGTCAGGTGGAGCAGGGCTTCGCCGCCTATTTCCAATGGGTCGGGTCCCACACCGATGGTTTCGCCGTTCTGTTCGCCGGTGAGACACGTCGCGATCCGGTGTTCGCCGCCGAAGCCGAGCGGGTGGAGCGAGATATTGCCGACACCATTGCTGCGCTGATCGACGTCGAAGGACTGAGTGCCGAGCAGCGCCGCCTGCTCGCCTTCGGCATCGTCGGCATGGCCGAGACCACGGCACGACACTGGCTGGCCGGTGACACGGTGATCGGACCTGCTGACCTCGCCCAACAGGTGTCGGCGCTGGCGTGGGCCGGGCTGCGGGGCCTGCGACCCACCACCTGACCAAGACGTCGGTCGGGTTACAACTGGCGCGCAAGCTGATAACAGACGTTGTGTTGGTCACACAACCCCGGCACCCTCGGGACTCCACGACAGCACGTACCAGTCCCGAAGCCCTCCCCGACGCCATCCACGGCGCCGGTGCGTCGGGCAGGCGCAGCGGTTGCGTCTGGCCGTGGTGGGCGTCCCGACCTCGTCGAGGCGACCAATGCTCACACTGTCGTTCCTGCTCCTCACCCTCCTCGTCATCGGTGGCACCGCCCTCGCTGCCCGGTGGCGGGCGCCTGAACTCGATGCCCGAGAGTTGTCCCGACGGTGTCGGACGCTCAACACGCTCGCCACCATCGTGGAGCGGCAAGCGTCTGAACCGGCCACCCCCCTAGCGAATCCGTCGTTGCCCTCGTCGAATGGGGTCGTGGTTCTCGGACCTGCTGCCGGAGTCACTCCGGGCGTTCCCCCGATTCCTGAGACGCCCCCACCGGTGCGCGCCGCTCAGATTTCATCCGTTCCCCTCAGTGTCGACGTTACGCACGATCGTCGACGCCCAGTCCTCAGGGCCGATCCCATTGACGTCGTGCGGGTCGCCAGCGACGATCTGCCACCCGACCCGCTCACGCTCGACGAAGGCAGAGCCGACTCACCCCTCGACCCGCTTCCCCCTGCGGCCAAACTTGGTCGGTCCGGCCTCCGGTCTCATCACGCCAGCGTGGTGGGGCGGCTCCCCCAACCCCAGGGCATGCGACGGAACTTCCCCGCCAGCGACCGTCACGACGTCCGGCGGCGGATTCTGGCCGCAGCTGCGATCATCGTGGCACTCGCAAGCGTCGCCATCGCCCTTGAATTGCGGCGCCCGGGTACGAATGCACCGGTGATCACCGAGGAACTGTTAACCGGGTCGGAGGTAGCGGCCGCGTCGACCGACGCGTCAACACCTCCGACCGACGCCACGCCGGCCCCAACAACCCCACTGGCCCCGACTGCGGTCAACGGTGACGAGGTCGGATTTGCGGTCCTCCCCCCGTTCACCCTCGACCTTGCGGCCGATCAACCCTCGTGGGTACGAGTGACGTCCGTTGATGGGACCGTGCTCGCCGAACAGACACTCCAACCCGGAGGCAGCACTCAAGTTGCTGCCGCCGGGCCGGTCACCGTCCGCACCGGAAATCCGGCCGGTCTGGCGGTGAGCGCCAATGGTCGGCTGCTGGACCACCCCCGCCTACCCGGCCAGCCCCTCACCCTGGCCGTGGGCTGACTCCAAAGGTCTTCAGGAGGCTCGGGCCTCTCGAGG
>JALRFT010000091.1 GCA_023261915.1 Acidimicrobiales bacterium
GGAGTCCAGCGGCGTCGGCACCGGCAGCACGCTCAGCCGAGGATCTCCTCGACGGTCGTGACCGGCAGCCCGAAGGCATCGCCGACCGCCTGGTAGGTGATGGCACCGGCGTGCACGTTCAGGCCCGGCCGGATCGGCGAGGTCACCGGTCACCACCACGTCACACACCTGTTGCGCCTCGCTGTGATTGAGATCGACGCCGACGACGCGGTGCCCCTCGGCATGCAGCGACGAGGCCACGGCGAGGCCGATACCGGAGTTGGCCCCCGTCACACAGAAGTTCCCCATCACCGCAGTGTTCCAGACCACCAGGGGGGCCGCAGCCACAGCGGTTGCGGGTGGCACCCGAGGCGTGATTATCTGACGCACTGTCAGAAATGCGCGGTGAGCCTGTGGGCGCCGCCGGGGGCCGGGGTCGAGACGTCGCATGCACATCGGAGACACACCGCAGGAAGCGGCCTTCCGGGCCGAGGCCCGGGCCTGGCTTGAGGCCCATGCCAGCCTGCGGGACCCTGCCGCCCCCGCCCAGGAGATGGATCTCGCCACACACGTCGGTCACTGCCGGACGTGGCAGGCAACCTTGGCCGAGCACGGTTGGGCCGGCATCACCTGGCCCGCCGAATTCGGCGGTCGGGGCGGTTCGGCCATCCAGTCCGCCATCTTCGGTGAGGAGCAGGCCCGCTTCGACGTGGCGACCGGTGCGTTCGCCGTCGGGATCGGCATGGTGGGACCCACCCTCATCGCCCATGGGACCCCCGACCAACAGGAACGATTCCTCGGACCCATGCTTCGCGGCGACCACATCTGGTGTCAGTTGTTCAGCGAGCCGGGAGCCGGCAGTGACCTCGCTTCACTCGGCACCCGCGCCGAGCGCACCGACGGCGGATGGATTGTCAACGGTCAGAAGGTGTGGACGTCACTCGGTCAGTTCGCCGACTGGGGCATCCTCCTCGCCCGTACCGACCCGACCGTCCCCAAACACGCCGGCATCACCTACTTCTGCCTCGATATAGCCTCTTCCGGTATCGAGATCCGCCCTCTCACCCAGATCACTGGTGTCGCCCACTTCAACGAGGTGTTCCTCACCGACGTGTTCATCCCTGATGAGAACGTCATCGGATCGATCGGCGACGGCTGGTCGGTGGCACGCACCACATTGCTGAGCGAACGTTCTTTCATCGGTTCGGGGACCGGACAATGGGGGGTCGACGACCTCATCGAAACAGCCCGCCGCCTCAAGCGGAGTGATGACCCGGTGGTGCGTCAGGGCCTTGCTGCCGCCGTGTGCCGGGCCCGCACCCTTGACTACCTCGGTCTGCGACTCCGCACGGCCATGTCCCAGGGACGCATGCCGGGCCCAGAGATGTACGTCATGAAACTCGCCTACGCCAAGCACTGGGCGGCCACCGCCGACACGGCCATGGCCATCCTTGGAATGTCGGCATCACTGGGGGACTTCTCTCCCACGGCGGCAAGCCACCACATCGAGGGCGACGACCGGTGGCCATCGATGTTCCTGACCCAGTACGCCATTCGTCTCGGTGGCGGCACCGACGAGGTCCAGCGCAACATCATTGGGGAACAGGCGCTCGGTCTACCGCGCGAACCGGCAGCAGACCGTGGCGTCCCGTGGAAGGAACTGGCCCTGCGATGACCACCCCCACCGACACTGACGACGGCCTCACCAACGAGGAATTCCACGCCTCCCTCCAGGCGTTCGTCGGCCAGCAGATCGGGCCGGCCATGGTCGCCCCCGACGAGGTCAACGTGCCCATGATCCGTCACTGGTGTGAAGCCATGGGTGACACCAACCCCATCTACCTCGATGAGGCGGCGGCCCAGGCATCGACCCACGGGGGTCTGGTCGCTCCACCGGCGATGCTGCAGGCGTGGGTCATGACCGGCCTCACCGGTCCGTCACGCTCCGGTGACGGACCCTACGAGCAACTCACCGATCTGCTCGCCACACGCGGGTTCACGAGTGTCGTCGCCACCAACTGCGAACAGACCTACGACCGCTACCTCCGCCCCGGTGATCGTCTGTCCATGGTGACCACGATCACCGACGTCAGCGCCCAAAAGGACACCGGGCTCGGCACCGGCCACTTCATAACCACCCAACAGGACTACCTCGACGACAGCGGAGAACGAGTCGGTTCGATGGTGTTCCGCATCATCCGCTTCCGCCCCCGAGGCACCTCGGCCCGCCGTCCCGCCCCGGCCACGACTCGTGACTCGAACTGGTGGTTCGAAGCCCTCGCCGCCGGTGAAGTCCGGGTGCAGCGGTGCAGCGATTGTGGTCTGCTGCGCCACCCACCGGGGCCCATGTGCCCCCGGTGCCATTCGCTGGCCTACGACAGCGTCTCCATCGACGGCAACGGCACCATCCATTCGTTCGTGGTCGTCCATCACCCCCAGGTGCCCGGATTCGACTATCCGCTACCCGTCGTGCTCGTCGACGTGGACGTGACCGGCGAATCGGTCCGACCGGTGCGCATGGTTATGAACACCGCCGACACAGACCCCGAAGCCGTCGTGATCGGTGCTGCTGTCCGCATTGAGGTACGTACTGCCGGCGGCCAGCACCTGCCGTTCGCCATCGTGACCGACGCCCCCGGAGGTGCATCGTGAACTTCGACCTGACCGAAGACCAACAAGTCATTGCTGATCTCGCCCAGCAGATCCTCGCCGGCAGCATGGACGTGGACCGGCTGAAGGCCGCCGAGCGCGGTAGTGGATGGGACCCCGAGGTGTGGTCGGCGTTGGCCGAAGCGAATCTCGTGTCGCTGTGTCTTCCCGAGACGGTGGGAGGTAGCGGCATGGGCGCCATCGAGCTCGCCCTCGTCGCCGAGGCCCTGGGACGAAACCTCGCCCCGGTGCCGTTAGTGCCGACGGTGGTCACGGCCATGGCCGTCGCCGAGTTCGCCGAGTCGGGCACCCACGATGAGTTGCTCGCCGGCGTCGCTGACGGCTCGGTCGTGCTCACCAGCGCGCTGGCCTCCGCCGGAGCCAACGATCCGTTGCTACCCGGCGTGCGGGCCACCCCCACAGCCAACGGCTGGCGTCTCGAAGGGTCCAAGCCCGCCGTCCCCTACGCCGCCGAGGCTGCGGCCATCGCCGTACCTGCCCAACTCCCGAACGGGTCATCACTGGTGGCCCTCGTGCGAACCGGCACCGACGGGGTCGGACTCGCACCAGAGAAGACCACCAACCACCAGCCGGCCGCCGGATTGACCCTTGACACCGAAGTGTCGACCGCCGACGTGCTGGGGACTGCTGGTGACGAAGCCGCCGAGGTGACTCGCTGGCTGTACGAGCACACGGTCGCCGCCATGTGCTCGATTCAGGTGGGGGTGGCCGAGGGGGCGCTCGCCATGACCTCATCCCACGTGACCGACCGTCAGCAGTTCGGGCGGCCCCTCTCGGCTTTTCAGGCCGTCACCCAGCGGGCAGCCGACGCCTGGATCACAACGGAAGCCATGCGGGTCACTTCCCGCAACGCAGCGTGGCGCCTCGGGGCCGGTCTCGACGCCCGCCGGGACGTCGCCGTGGCGGCGTGGTGGGCGACCGACGGTGGACAAAAAGTGGTGACGGCGTGTCAGCACCTCCACGGCGGCATCGGGGCCGACATCGACTACCCCGTACATCGCTACTTCCTGTGGGGGGTCCAAAACGGCACGGTGCTCGGCGCCGCCAGCGCCCACCTCGCCCGACTCGGTGGACTGCTGGCCCGATCATGACCGCAGCGCACCCCTCCTTCGGCGACGTCCAGGTCGGTGACCAACTGCCGCCACTCGAGATCCCCCTTGATCGGACCCTCATCGTGGCCGGTGCCGTGGCCTCACGGGACTACCAGGACGTGCACCACGACACTGAACTGGCGAGGGAGAAGGGCTCTAAGGACATCATCATGAACATCCTCACGACCAACGGCTTCGTGGGGCGGTTCGTCACCGACTGGGCCGGTCCTGACGCCACCATCCGGGCCATCCGCATTCGTCTCGGGGCGCCCAACTACCCCGGGGACACCATGACCATGACCGGCGAGGTAACCGCTGCCGACGACGACACGTCAACGGTGACCGTGGCGGTGCGGGGGGCCAACAGCCTCGGTGACCACGTCAGTGGCACCGTGGAGGTGGCGCTGCCGTGACCAACCAGTTGGGTGGAACAGCCGCCATCGTCGGCATCGGCGCCACCGAGTTCTCCAAGGATTCGGGTCGCAGCGAACTCTCACTGGCGTGTGAGGCCGTGGCCGCCGCCATTGCCGACGCCGGCCTCCAGCCGTCCGACGTTGACGGCATGGTGACGTTCTCCACCGATGACAATCCCGACATCGACATCGCCCGCAACGTTGGAATCGGGGAACTGCGATTCTTCAGCCGGGTCCACTACGGCGGCGGAGCAGCGTGCGGCACCGTGGTGCACGCGGCGATGGCGGTCGCCACCGGAGTCGCCGACGTCGTGGTGTGTTACCGGGCCTTCAACGAGCGCAGCGGTCGTCGGTTCGGGGCCGGGGTCCAAGACATCCCCAACGAAGCCACAGCGGAGCGCGCCCAGTTCTCGTGGACGTCCCCGGCCGGACTGCTCACCCCCGCATCGTGGGTGGCGATGGTGGCGAGCCGGTACATGCACCTGTCAGGGGCCACGAGCGAGGATCTCGGCCGGGTGGCCGTGGCCGACCGCCGTCACGCGGCGAACAACCCCGCAGCGTGGTTCTACGAAAAGCCCATCACCCTTGCCGACCACCAGGCCAGCCGCTTCATCGTCGAACCACTCCGGCTCCTCGACTGCTGCCAGGAGTCTGACGGGGGTCAGGCCATCGTGGTGACCAGCCTCGAGCGGGCCCGAGACCTCCCCCAGCCACCAGCAGTGATCGTGGCCGGCTCCCAGGGCACCGGGGCCGAGCAGTGGACCATGACCAGCTTCTACCGACCTGACATCGCCGGACTGCCTGAAATGGGGACCGTGGCGCGGGAATTGTGGTCCTCGTCCGGTCTTGGACCTGCTGATATCCAGACCGCTGTCCTCTACGACCACTTCACCCCCTACGTGCTGATGCAGCTCGAGGAATTCGGGTTCTGTGGTCGGGGCGAGGCCGCCGAATTCGTGGCTAACGTAGGGATCGAGGTCGACGGGGGCCTTCCGGTCAATACCCACGGGGGGCAACTGGGCGAGGCCTACATCCACGGCATGAACGGCATCGCTGAAGGGGTCCGACAGGTGAGAGGGACGAGTGTGAATCAGGTCAACAACGTGGAGCATGTCCTCGTGACCGCCGGCACCGGGGTCCCCACCAGCGGTCTCATCCTCGGCACCGACCGCTAGTCACCACGGCGGGAACTACGCCACCAACTGATCGACGCAAGGCAGAATGTGAGCACCATGGACATCGACACCATTGACATCCAGAGCAACGACATCTACGTCGATGGTCCGCCGTTTGAGACGTTCGCTTGGCTGCGGCACAACGCCCCTGCCCTGCGTCACCCCGGCATGAACGAGAACGACATCGAGTGGTTCTGGGCGCTGACCCGCCACGCCGATGTCGTCGAGGTGAGTCGACAGTTCCAGACCTACTCCTCGGAACGCAATGGTGTGCTGCTGATGGAGCGGGACAACATGGAAGAGACCCGCCTGCTCACCGACATCGATCCTCCCGAGCACACCCGGATGCGCGGTCTGGTCAACCGGGGATTCACCCCCCGGGCCATCAAGTTGATGAGTGACAACTACATCGCCGTCACCGAACAACTCGTGGGTGAGGCCATCGAGCAAGGCCAGGTGGAGTTCGTCACCAAGGTCGCTGCCGAACTGCCGCTCATCGCCATCGCCCAGATGATGGGGATCCCGGTGGAGGATCGTTCACGGGTGTTCGACTGGTCGAACCGCATGATCGGCCAGAACGATGCCGACTACTCCGGCGGTTTCGACGACGCCGCGGCGGCCGCCGTTGAGCTGTACGGCTACGCCCAGGAACTCGCCGATGACCGGCGGGCCGCCCCCCGCGACGACATCATCTCCATCCTCGTCGCCGCCGAGGGCAACGACTCCCTCACCGAGCACGAGTTCAACATGTTCGTCCTGTTGCTGGCCGTGGCCGGCAACGAGACCACCCGGAACGCCATCAGTCACGGGGTCCACGCCCTCATCGAACACCCTGACCAGTGGGAGATGCTGCGGGATGACCCGTCGCTCGTGGACGGAGCGGTGGAGGAGATCCTGCGGTGGTCCACGCCGGTGAACGTGTTCCGACGTACGGCGACGTGTGACGTCGAGCTCCACGGGGAGACAATCCGAGAGGGTGACAGCGTTGCCATGTTCTACGCCTCGGCCAATCGCGACGAGACGGTGTTCCCCGATCCGGATCGCTTCGACATCACCCGTGATCCCAACCCCCACGTGACCTTCGGTGGTGGTGGCCCGCACTTCTGTCTCGGCGCCAACCTCGCTCGACTCGAGATGCGAACCCTGTTCGGCGAACTGGCCCGTCGCTGCGACCGCATCGAGCTGACCGGTGACGTGAACCGGTTGCGCAGCTACTTCATCAACGGCATCAAGACCCTTCCGGTCAACCTCGTTCCCCGGTAGATCCCGCGTGCCCACCCACCCGCTGCGGGACGACATTCGCCTCCTCGACGGACAGTGGTGGGCGTCGCAACCCTTTGAGGCGTG